>JAOZRI010000399.1 GCA_029940235.1 Desulfobacula sp.
TTGATAGTTTTTACCAATATCATGTATTTCAATGAGATGCTCAACTTTAGTCATAATTGTCATGTCCTTTAATTTATTTGAAAGAACTAATTCTATTTTTATATGCTTTGTCTTAGGGTAAAGATAATTGCAATCAGCCCGAGGCGCTTAAAGTGCTCTTAATGCTTCACTTGGGTCCATATTACTTGCTTTAAAAGCAGGATATAGGCTGGCAAGAAGACTTAAAGCCACAGCCATTAATATAGAAATAATACCAAGAGAAGAGTTGATACCTGCAAAAGTTCCATCTTTCATGACCATGGGAATAATGCCCCAGGCAGCAAGGTTACCCATAAAAAATCCAATAATACCTCCAATAATTCCCAGCAGCAGCGCTTCAAGAAGTATGATCTGCATTACATGGCCGCGCCTGAAACCGATTGCTCTAAAGATGCCAATCTCTCTTGTACGTTCATTAACTGAGCCCATCATGGTTACGAGCACAAGAAGAGATCCAATGAAAATTACAAGAATTGATACACCCAGGCTGAATGATTTAAACAATTCAATGGATTGCATTTTGGACATAACCGCCTGCTTCATTGCTGTCACCTTGGCATTGGGGAATTTTTCTGCAATCTGCAGAGTCATTTCAGATATTGGACATCCCTGGCAGAAGGCAGCTATTTCCACCATGGAAATTTTACCCTCTTTGTTCAATATTTTCTGGCTCTCTTGAAGATCTGCAATAATGGCATTGTCTTCTGAAGCACCAGTAGGGTTTAAAACAGTCACAACTTTGAATTTTTTCCTGGAAAGTTCAATTATGTCACCCACCTTAATTCCAAGCAAAGCTGCAGCTTGTGAACCCAGCATTATTTCATCTTTTTTTTGAGGGAACACACCCTGTTTTTTCAGCCACCAGTTTTTCAGGGCAAGTTCTTCTTTAAAAATAACACCCATTAAAAGTGCGGTGCGATTATTAACAATTACAGAACCCAAAACTTTTGGTGCAATAATACCAAGATTTTTAGAATTTTTTATTTTTCTTATATTTACAAGGCTTTTCTGGTCAAATTCTTTTACCTGATAATTCACACCTCCAACATCAATGCCGCCATAACTTAAAGAGAGATTTTCGCTTCTTGGTACCATGATGATATTTGCTCCAAACTGATTCAATCTTTCTTCAATATCCTTTGTCATGCTTTCTGTGATACAAATCAGTGTGACAACAGTGGAGATTCCAATTATAAGGCCGAGAATAAGAAATATCATTTTGGCTTTTCTGCGCATGATATTGCCCATGGATATATTATAAAGCTTCAAATTTTTTCTCCTCTTTCAGTGTACTCAGACGCTGGCGATGATTGACTCGATTGAGCAAGGTTGCATTTAAGTTGTTTTTTGAGAAAACTGCTGTGAAATCAGAAAGATCTGCCTCTTTTCTGTCAAAAGTAATCACAAGCCTTGTATCATGTTTATCTTTTTCTATAAAAGCAACACCTTTAACTGACTTGATTGTTAATACAATTGCATCTTTAAAAGCCATACCTTTATCAAGTTTATAAATGGCATCATCAAGGTTTCTGGTAGCAATATAAGAGACAGCCCTGGGAACCATCACTAAACTCATGCCAAAAATCATAACACCTGCAATTATAGAGGCAATGCTGCCAAAGGACAGACCTCGTTTTCTAAGACCTAAGACTTTTTCTCGTTTTTCTCTGTATTTTTCAGGATCGTATAACATTATTACCCCTTTTTGATTTGATATTTACTATTTGACCGGGGATTTGTATTTGGATGGAAACTTGCTCATATATGAGGCGCAAGGAATTTTACAACCGGAGTGTACTTATGTACATGAGGATTGTAAAATTCTGTAGCAACGAAATAGATGGGTGAGTTGCCGTCCAAATACTATTTGTATTTGCAATACCAGGCATTTTCATTAATATCTTTCATGGCAATCACAAGCTTATCTTTCTCAATAGTTCGCAGCAAAGGAGCTGGATTGCATCCTCCTTTGACCTCGTTGATTCTGTCTGTGGCAAATCTTCTCCCACAATTTGTACAAATCATGAAATTGCCCTCCTGAACATATCCCTTTCCTGATTTATAACATACGTCGCATGCATCAATGGCAGCACGTATTATACCATCCGGGCTTTTAACAGTGAAAAACTCGACCATGATGCCATTGTCAGATTCTGTTTTAAAATAGTGAGCTTTGCCATCGTTTATATCTTTGACCGGAATATAAAGGTTGCCATTTTTCGGCTTCAATGATTTGAATTTATTACCAAAAAGAGCATAGGCTGGCATGGATATTCCAAGGATTGTAAGATATATTATTACGTTGATAATAATCGATTTTTTATTGAACATTTAATTTTTCTCCTCTATTTTTCAGACAACTGCTTAAAATTAAGCAGGATTTTTATATTTTGTTGTGGGCATGGTGAGCATTGAGATCCATCCTTGATGTTTATTGGATGCAGCATGAACCCCCACCTGAATTATAGGACGTTTTGTTTTGTGATGTGTTGCCAGAAGTTTGAACACTACTGCCTGTGCTGCAGCAATTGCCTTGTCCCAGACCATTGTTGCCGGAATAGAGGGCACGTTTTTTTTGAATATAGGCAAAAGACTCTTTTTCACTGATTTCACTGATGGATTCAATTGTTGCAGGATAGCCGCT
>JAOZRI010000400.1 GCA_029940235.1 Desulfobacula sp.
TTTGTTGATATAGGTTTTGACCAGGCAGCTTTTATCTATGTGGATGATGTCCTTGATACTGCAAGCCATAAAATGTATCAGAAATTTGAGCAGGATAATGATGTTGAAGATGACCCTGAATCTGATGATGAAAACAGTGAAACAGATACTTTGTCACAAAGTCAGGCCTCCTGGAAGGATGCTTTAAGCCATGACTGTAATATTGGAGACCTGCTGACAGAAGGCCAGGAAATCATGGTTCAGGTGGCAAAATCATCAATTGGCACCAAAGGCCCAAGAATCACAACCCATATCTCCCTTGCAGGGCGATACCTGGTATTAATGCCCACGGTTGATCATATTGGTATTTCAAAAAAGATTGAAAATGAAGCTGAAAGAACAAGGCTCAAAGAGCTTTTACTATCCATCAAAAAAAATAAATTTGGATATATATTCAGAACACAGGCCCTTGGAATTGATGAAGAGACCATAACAAAAGAGATGAATTTTTTAACAAAAACATGGGAAGGCATTCTTGCCAAAAGTGAAATAATTTCTGCCACATCTCTTGTGTATAAGGATCTTACCATAACATTCAGGGCAGTCAGGGACCTTCTTGCCAATGAAGCGGATAAGCTGATTATTGATTCCAGAGAAGAGTATGATAAGGTTCAAAAATTTTTAAAAGAGCTTATGCCCGATGTTAAATTATCTGTGGAGCTCTACCAGGGGAAAGAATCTGTTTTTGATGC
This sequence comes from Desulfobacula sp., assembly GCA_029940235.1. GTDB lineage: Bacteria > Desulfobacterota > Desulfobacteria > Desulfobacterales > Desulfobacteraceae > Desulfobacula. The sequence continues at coordinate 732 of JAOZRI010000400.1, forward strand.
CTATGATATAGAAGGGGATGTGGCAAGGGCTTTAAAGAAAAAAGTGTGGCTTAAATCCGGCGGATATATTGTAATCGAACAGACAGAGGCTCTGGTAGCAATAGATGTGAATACAGGCCGGTATGTTGGGAAACACAATTTTGATGAAACCATACTAAAAACCAACCTTGAAGCGGTGAAAGAGATTGCTTATCAAATAAGACTTAGAAATATTGGCGGTATCATTATTATTGATTTTATTGATATGAAAAAAGAGCAGCATAGAAATAAGGTCATGGCACAGATGAATGAAGCCATGAAAAAAGATAAGAGCCAGACCAATGTGCTACCATTAACCGAACTTGGCCTTATCCAGATGACAAGAAAACGTATCAGACGAAACCTCACCAGAACTCTTTGTAAACCATGTTTTTATTGCAATGGTGATGGCCACCTGTTGTCAGGAAAATCAATATGTCATAAGATTTATAGAGATCTTGTGAACGAAGCCGAAGATATTATGGGCAACAGGTTTACCGTAAAAGTGCATCCTGAAATTGCACAACTGCTACATGGAAGAGAAAAACATTTGATCTCATCCCTTGAAAAACAGTTTTCAATGCCCATTGCCATATACCCTGAACCCCATTATCATATAGAAGAGTATCATATTTTTGAATCTCTGATTAAATAGGGATGTTTATGCGTAGAAGGACTTTTTTAAAACAATCAGCTCTCTTTCTGACAATGACAAGCACGCCTCTGGTATTTGCAGATTCATTAATTCATGATGAAAATTTTGATATTGATTCTCATATAAAAGACCAGCTCCCGGCAAAACGACATTTCAATAAAAATTATAATAAAGATATTTTTATTGGGAAAAAACTTTTACCTGTGTTGGAGATATCAGTTAACCGCCTTAAAAGTATTCAAAGAATTGTAGGATATGGGAATTTCAACCTTTTAAATTTTGATGATACCATCAAAATTGGAAAATCCTATTTAAAGGCTGGCAGGTTTACAAAAGCTGAACTTGATTTTTTTGAGATGATTTTTTATTCCAAAGGGCAGGATTATGGTTTTATGGGCAAAAAACCTATTCAGGACATTACTGACAAAGTTATTAAAAAGGATATTGAAAAAATTCCGTATACAGGAAATTATCTTTATCGGGGAAAACCTGCGGCAATGTATGCGGATATTAAAAACAGACTTGGCAAAGATGTTATTTTAACATCTGGTGTGCGAAGTGTCATGAAACAGTTTTTACTGTTTTTAAACAAAACCAGGCAGAGTCAAGGCAATCTTTCCATGGCTTCAAGATCTCTTGCGCCTCCCGGCTACTCATTTCATGGTGTTGGAGATTTTGATGTGGGGAAAAAAGGATATGGCATTCATAATTTTACTAAACGGTTTACAGAGACAAAAATATATGAAAAACTTAATGATCTCGGGTTTATAAAGTTCAGATATGAACAGAATAATACCCTTGGTGTAAGATTTGAACCCTGGCATATTGAGGTTGTGTAATATTTAAGCCTTGATATCTTTTGATCCCTTTATTAAAATTAAAAGGTACCAAGGCTTAAAAAGATCTGTTTAAAAATTATTTATTTGGTAACAAACTGCTACTCTCTCTCTTTACCGACATCTGACATCATTTTATACATTGTATATTTATCTGTAACTTCCTGTTCAATCTTTGCTCTTAAGCGTTTTGACTCTTCAGGGAAACTCTTTTCAAGGGCTGCAAATCTTGTTTCGCCGCCAAGAAATTCCTGGAGTGTTCCATCAGGAGCTTTGGACTCAAAGACAAATGGATTTTTACCTTCTGCAACCAATTGGGGGTTATACCTGTAAAGGGGCCAGTAACCAGATTCAACTGCAAGTTTTCCTTCTGTCTGGGATTTGCCCATGCCTTTTCTGATTCCCTGGTTAATACATGGTGCATAACAGATAATCAAAGA
>JAOZRI010000066.1 GCA_029940235.1 Desulfobacula sp.
CACCTGGATAAAAACAGAGCAAAGTCCATTTGCCTAAGTAATCTGACAATTTTACATTGATAAATTTTCCATTTTGATATCCAGGTGCCACAAAGTCTGGTACTTTTTCTCCTACATGAATCATCTGTATTGTCTCCTTGATGGATTTTGTCTCTCGATTAGTATTTTCTTCTGCTGCTTCTCCTACAGGACCTCCGGTTGGCCGGGCGCACCCGACATCCAGTTCTTCTGCCATTATGCCTCCTTTAATATTATTCTTACATTCATCACATTTTATTTAGTGTCTTCCGCTGATATAATCATTTGATCCATCATATCTGCCGCCGATTTTGCAAAAGCCAGATCATTTATGTGGAGGTTCTCTTCTTTTACAAGAATGTCCGGTACTAATTTTTTTTTAAACTCCTTAATGAACAAATTATTTGTATCCGGGTCATATAGAGGGCCATCAATACTGTCAGCCACAGACCATCCTTTTAAAGGGATTAATACTTTTACTGTATTTCCACCAGAATTCAGCTTTTCTGATAATTGTTGGGCTATAATTTTTGTCTCTTTCCTGCTCAGCCGGATAGCGGAACGAAAATCATAAAAGAATATTTTTCGATCTTTATACTGTTCCGGGATGGTGTGACGGTCAAATTCCAGCACAGCACAGTCTAACCCTCCAGGAATAACAAGTCTTGGAAGCAAAATATCTTTCAAGGCAGTAAATCTATGGGGACCAATCCCACCGCAATAACCATTCATGAGCTGATCTGCAAGTTCGTGAGTAGCAAGGTCAAGAATACCTGTAAAAAAACCCTCCGAGGCCAACTCTTCCATTGCAGTCCCACCTGTACCATTTGCATGGAAGGTAACAACTTCATATCCTCTGTTTTCCAGGATCTCTTTAATTTGTTCCGCAGCCTTGGTAATGAATCCAAAAAAAGAGAGGGCAATACGTTTGCGTTTTTCTTCTGGCTCCCAATCACTTTTTACCATGGCACATACTGCAGCAGCCGCTTTATCCAGCATCTTTCCCAAAACAGTATTGATTCCAAGTATATCAGCAACACTATGCATCATGGTGATATCTTTAGTTCCAATGATATGTGTCATATCTCTTGCTGCAACAGTGGAGAGCATTATCTTGGGGATACCAAGCGGCAATGCCCGCATTATCCCAGTGCACAGATAAGTACCGGATCCCCCGCCTGCTGAAATTATACCAGATATTTCACCCCTGTCATGCAGTTTTTTGACAAATCTTTTTGCCTGCTCCAGCATAGTGTTAATGATCTGATCCCGATCCTGTTTTTCCTGAATAAGATTCTCTGCTTTTATAATTTTGAAAAGATCAAAATCTACGGCACATTGTGGCGGTTTTTTAGTTCCAATATTAATTGTAATTGTGCTGGCACCTCTCTTTTCTATACAATCTTTGAGAAAAAGATGTTCTTCTCCCTTTGTATCAAAGGTGCCTAATATTGCTATTGAAGATATATTGACCATGGATATTTTATTTGTATATAAAACCTAACTCCTTTAAGTGAACGTATTATCATCATGCAGCCAAACATGACAAAATGTCAATATTTTTTCCATATTATATTTTCATATCCTTTTTAAAACAAAATGCAATATTTAATATTCCAATTCAATGTAAAATAGTATAAAAACAGCACTAAATATTAATAACTTTGGAGACATTCTATGACAAGGTTTAATTTGAAACATATTTATGAATCCCAGCAATTTGATCTGGAACTGCTGGATATAATTTTTAAGGTTGCCGATGAAATGAAAAATGACCTTTTGGCAAAACCACGACTATATGCCAATGCCCTTAAAGATAAAATCATGGCTTCTCTTTTTTATGAACCATCAACCCGTACTCGTTTTTCATTTGAAAGTGCCATGTCAAGACTGGGTGGCAGCATTCTAACCACAGAAAATGCAAAAGAATTTTCCAGTGCTTCAAAAGGAGAAACTCTTTATGACTCAACAAGTGTAATGTGTGGTTATGCAGATTTAATTGTCATGCGCCACAATGAACCGGGCAGTGCAAAAATGGCTGCAGAAGTCTCTTTAGTTCCTGTTATCAATGCCGGAGATGGTTCAGGGCAGCATCCGACCCAGGCGCTACTGGATCTTTATACAATAAAAGATAATTTTTCAACCATTGACGGACTTACAATTGCCATGGTTGGTGATTTAAAATATGGACGTACAGTCAGATCTCTCTCTTATTTACTGACCAAATACAACAATATTAAAATTTACTTTGTCTCTCCACTGGTTTGTAAAATGGATGAGGATATCAAAGACTATCTCACCACAAATAACGTTGAGTGGGAAGAAATAAGCTCACTTGATAAGATACTGCCACTGGTGGACTGTGTCTATATGACTCGTATTCAAAAAGAGCGTTTTCATGATCTGGAAGATTATGAAAGTGCAGCAGGTAAATATATCCTTGACATGGATAGTATTAAATTAATGAAACAAAAGAGTATTATCATGCATCCTCTGCCACGTGTTGATGAGATATCTCAAGAAGTAGATAGTGATCCCAGAGCTCAATATTTCAATCAGGCGAAAAATGGTCTATATGTCCGGATGGCTTTATTATACTTACTTCTCAAAAAAGATGATGAATAAATAACTTTGCCACAAACAGTGGTGAATAAAGAGGATCTTAGATAAGTTGTTCTGCCCCACTTGTTGTCACATCCATTGTTTATGAGCCAACTATTATTTTTTCCAGCCGCCAATCAGATGAAGATGAACATGGAAAATTACCTGACCTCCACCTTTTTCGACATTAAATAAAAGTTTATAACCAGACTCATTTACACCCTGTTCCTTTGCCATTTCTTTTGCAACCATGAAAAGATCTGAAATAATTTTCCCATCTTCTTTTGTAAGATCATTATTGCTTCTGATATGTTTTTTGGGAATAAGAAGCAGATGAACCGGGGCAGCAGGATTGATATCCTTAATCACAATAAAGCTGTCATCCTCATATAAAAATTCACTTGGAATTTCACCTTTAACTATTTTGCAGAACAGACAATCTTCAGACATTTAAAATTCTCCCTATTATTTTATATATAACATCCAACTAACTCTTTTAAAATTCATTCATTCCTTATTGTTGCCAGCACCAGGACCTGGCAATGCCAGTTATAATTTATCTATTTCTTCCATTAGTTTTTCCATGGCATGTACTGCCTTATCTTCTATAAAAATATCAGTTACAGAACCTGTATATTCAGATTTAACAGGATTAATTTCAATAATTTTTGCCTTGTTTGCCTTTGCAGCCGAAGGAATCAGGTTTGCAGGTGCCACCATTCCAGTGGTGCCGATCAGAATAAAGCAGTCTGCTTTTTTTGTCTCATTAAATGAGTTTGTCTGGGCAGGTTCGGGAATAGCTTCTCCAAAAAAAATCACATCCGGCTTTAAAATCCCGTCACACTTTTTACATAAAGGGGGTAAAATATTGAGATCAATCTGGGCAATCTTGTATTTTGCCCTGCATTTTAAACAAATAACAGTTTTTAAAGAACCATGAAATTCATGGACAATTTTACTGCCTGCATCATAATGCAGATGATCAACATTTTGTGTAATAACTGCACTTAACATTTTATCGGCTTCAAGTTCTGCCAATGCATAGTGTGCGGCATTAGGCTTTACTTTACCAAACAGATCATAAAATATATCCCGTAAAACCTGCCAGGAATGCTGTGTATGATCATAAAAATACTCAATATCAAAAATCTGAGGATCATATTTATTCCAAAGACCATTTTCACCTCTAAAGGGAGGAATACCACTTTCAACTGAAATTCCAGCTCCGGTAAATGCCACGCACCGTTTTGCTGATTTAATTATCTTTGCTGCCTTTGCATACATATAAACTCTCCTTGACAGGCTGTTACAAAATATCAACTATCCAAATTTGGGTTTTGAAAAAATAAATTTCCTTTTCTCTTTCATTCTTTGTTGCAGACTCTAAACAATCCTTTTATCCCAGAACATTTAAATCAATTCCACAATCTCAAAAGTATTTGTCCATAGTTCTGAAATCAATAATTTATTGCGAAGTATATCTTTGCGGTTCAATAAAATTTTTAAAACTTCAGCAGATTGCAAAGCTGCCACAAAAAGGGCACAACAGCCAAGATTACCAGTTACTGTTTCAACTCCCTTTGATTGCTTTTGCACCTCTTCTCCATATATTAATTTATAGCCCATATCACCTGGATAAATGGTTGTCACCTGACCTGTCATACCTGCAATTGCACCTGAAACAATGGGGATGGAGGCTTTACTGGCAGCATTCTGCAATATAAATCTTACATCGATGGTATCTAAGCAGTCAACAACCAGATCACCATTTTTTATCCTGTCATACATATTTGATTCATCAAGATATTCAATAAAAGACTCTACATTGACCTCGCAATTTATGGCATTTACCCTTTTTTTTGCAGCCATCGCTTTTGGAACTCCCATGAGATCTTCTTGGCTCAAAAGCTGACGATTTAAATTACTGGGTTCAAAAGAGTCTCCATCAATTAAGGTTAAGTGCCCAATACCAACTCTTGCCAGTATTTCACAGACACCTCCACCAAGGCCACCAAGACCTATCACAATAACTCTTAAAGCCTTAAGTTGTTTTTGCTCTTTAAGGGAGAGTGTATTAAAATTTCTATCATAACGCTCTTTAAACTCAAATTCAGCCATAAACTATCCACCCCCAACCGGTGGAAATAGCCCAAGCCTGTCACCGTTCTTTAATACATATCTGTGATCTTGTTTTTTCCCGTTTACAAAAATTAATTTCACACTTCCCTGCTCAATGCCAAGATCTGAGATAAGCTTTTCCACGCTTGTATTGTCAGACACCTCAAAACAGTCACTATCTTCAGGAAGATATTTTGATAAAGTTACAAAAAGGTTAAGATCTATTTTTATCATTTTATCTATTTACACTTTATGTTGATGCTGTTAGTTTGAATAACCGTCATGGGAAGACTTGATATTTCACTCAGGTCTGCCCACAATACCCTGAAGGGCACTCGCAAAACATGAAAGCTGGTAACCTAAAGGTCAGAAACTGATAGCTCTGTAAAAACTTTCATATAAATAATTATATGACATAAGTTGATTTTTTTGTATATAATTTTAATAAAAACCTTTGAAACCCTTTTTTGGAATTATGGATAAAAATAGAGAAAATATAAGCGTGCGGCAGGCAGCCCAGGATCTTGCAACCTTTGCCATTGACAGAACAGACTTAAAACAGCTTCTTGGTGCTATACCTGAAAACAGCAGTTTGAATATGACCACAATTGAATATGAACTTCAAATTTTAAAAATTTTGAGTGCTGGATGGGCCATCTCATTTTATATGGCAGTGACAGATAAAAACAAAGCTCCCTTAACCCAGATATTCTGGGAATTTATTCGAGAAATTTCCCAGAACATCTCCACTCTTACCGAAACAACCACAGGGAAAAATCTTGATTATTTTGAGATCGTGAAACAGAGATTAAACACCTATCTTGAAATCATGAAAGAGAAGCCTGATGCATCCCAAAATCCTGCAAATATTATGGGGCCAGCCTTTGCAGATATCTGCAATCATAATAATGATGCCATTGCTATCTTAACTGGAACTAAAATGTTTACCCTTACACTTGGAGCTGTTAAAGAGTATTTAAACAACGTAAACATTGAAACAATTAAACTTAATTGACAACCAGGCCATTGGGAAAGTTATTCAAAAGGCTCTGTTCCTGGAATAACTGCATGAATCAGGATATCATGATTTTGCAGCTATGGCAGTTCCTGCTGCAATCATCACACTCCCTGCAGTTCTGTTCAACCATTTAATAGAACTGGTACTTGAAAAGAACACTCTTGCACTGCTGGCAAGATAAGCATAAATAATCAAAACCACAGACAAAACCACGGCAAGAACCATGGTGACAATACAAATATCAAAACCTGTCATGGACGGCAGATCCATAAAAGTGGGCAAGAATCCACAATAAAAAAGAATTACTTTGGGATTGGCCAGGGTAATGCCAAGCCCGCTTAAATAGTTGCCATATCCCATGGTTTTTTCCCCATTTGACTGCTGCTGTGAAGCAGGGACAGGTTTTGCCATCCAGATCTTGATTCCAAGAAAAATCAGATATGCAGCACCAAGTACCTTGATAACAATAAAAAGATTTCCCATGGTCTGGGCTATGACAGACATACCCATGATGGCAAATAACAGAAAAATAATATCACCGGTTATACATCCTGCAATCATTATCAAAGTGGGCTTCAAACCCGATGCAAGGGATCTTGAAATTATTGCAAACACTCCAGGGCCTGGAGTTGCTGCAAGCACAAATATTGCAATGGCAAAACTGAAAATAGAGATTAGAGTCATCTTGATTCCTCATTCAAAGGTTTCTTTTTATGATTATTTAAATACACTTAATTTTATTTTTTTATATCAAAGAATGCTGAAAAATGGAATTATCATTATTGTTCAACCAATGTTTTTTCCCAGCAATTTGTTGATACTGTTTACATAATCTTTATTCTGGCAAGGCTTTGAAATATGATCAATATTGGGGTCTTGATTTTTTAATTCTTTAATGGATTCAATAAAATCTAAATTCCCGGAGACAAAGAGTATTGGAAGAGTATCATTTGCATGTCTTATATGCTTATACACATCCATTCCATTTAGTTTGCCTGGAAGAATATAATCCAAACTCACAAAATCATATTTATTTCTGTCAAACAGGTCAACAGCCATCTGACCAGTAGCTGCAATATCAACTTTATGGTTGCATGGTTCATGGGTCAGTATTTTGTACTGCACATCTGAAATAGCCTGTTCATCTTCAATAAGAAGGATATATTTTCCAAAATAAAATTTTCCCTTCTGGATTTCTATTATCTCTTTTTGAGTCAATTCTTTTTTAATCACAGGAAGAGTGATTGTGATTTTTGTACCCTTTCCAACTTTTGAATCAACGGTAATACTACCTTTATGCTGTTCAATATATTTTTTTACATTTGCCATTCCATAGCCAGTGCCCTTAATCCCTGGTTTATATGCATTTGTCGTATCATGGCTTCCCTTCATTGTGAAAGCAGGTTCATATATCCTATCAATGGCTTCTTTTGGGATACCGCATCCGTTATCCTCAACTTCAATATAGATATTTTTACCTTGATGAAATGTTCTAATAATTATTTTAGGCTGTTCAACAATGCTTACAGCATGAATTGAGTTTTGAACAAGGTTTACAAGTGCATGCTCAATCATCCCGGGATCAGCAAGCAAGTCCGGCACTCCATGACCATCCTCTTTGATGGCATCAATCCCCTCAAGATCCTTTTTCAACAGATTCAATACAAGTTCAATTTTCCCATTGATCTTGAAAAATTTCTGTTTTGGCTCCTGATCTTTGGCAAAGGCAACCAGATTTTTTGTTAAATTTCTTCCACGCAAAGTCTGTTCAAAAATTAATTCAAGTGTCTTTCTTGTTTGGATATCCTTGCAATCAAGAAGTGACAATTCGGTATTTCCCATAATAATGCCAAGGATATTATTAAAGTCGTGGGCCATTTTTCCTGCTATTTGTCCTACTAAAGCCAGTTTTTCCTGTTCAGCTGCAATTTTCTGGGCTTTTATTTTTTCTTTTTCTGCCTTCTTAAGTTTGCTAATATCATGGGCAACAACCCTTGCACCTGTCAGTTGACCATTTTTATAAATAAAATCACTGTTTAAAATAACACAGACTTGCTGACCATCTTTTTTTATAATATTGTATTCAACATTGCCTGGCAGATTTTCTCCTGCTAAAAGTTTTCCCATCCTTTCAATATATAAATTTCTACTCTCTTGCGTTAAAAGATCCACAGGGTTCATGGATAGAAATTCTTCTTCTGAGTAGCCAGAGTATAAACACATACCCTCATTTACATTAACAAATTTGACTTTTATAAAATCGATTTCATAAATTCCCGCCGGAGCATTTTTAAAAAGGTATCTATATTTTTTCTCACTCTCTTTTAATGACTCTTCAACACGTTTGCGGTCAGACAGCATCTTGTTTGCATATCCTGCCATTTGATCAAGTTCAACAAATTTAATAGTTTCCCTGTCAATTTTTTCATCAGAGTGGACTGCACGGCTAAAAAACGAAAAAAAAAGTTTGATATCATCATTGAATCTGTGGTTCAACCAATTAGAAAACAGAATAATAATAACTGACATTCCCATGACAATCAGAATAAAACAGACTATTTTCTGTTTTGTCAGATTAATTAATTCTGTCCGCATCACAGCAATGTCATTTTCCACATCATCAAGATAAATACCCGCACCTACAAGCCATTGAAGGTCAGGAATTCCCAAAATAAACGATGTTTTTGGTGATTCTTTATTTGAGTCAGTTAATTTTTCCCAGGAATAATAGATATAATCACCATCGGGTTTTATGGCGGCCTTATACTCTTTTTCAAAAATATCTTTTATCTTGTCAGATTTTTTACTGGTAGGCTCCCACAGTTTTCTGGTTTCAAGAATTAATTTCCCGTTTGACAACAAGGCATCCCCATTTAATCGGTTAATAAAAATATAGCCTTCTTTTTCAAACCGTATTCTGCTTATTGTTGAAAGCAGATCTGCTTTAATCTTCTCTTCAACATCTGCCACATACAAACCAGTGCCGATGAACCAGTCGTATATCCCCAACAGTTTGATAAAAGATATTTTTTTGAAATTATCTCCTTCAGTATTCGGTTTTGTCCAGTGATATTGATAGAAGCCTTCACCCAATTGCTCAGCAATTTTAATTATATCCCTGGTGATATATTTCCCCCGCGTATCCTTCACATCTGACAGATTTTTTCCTTCCAGCTCTGGATTGCTTGGAAATAAGACTGCTGTACCATCTAAGCGACTGATAAAATAGTAGCCGCTCCCTTGCTCAAATTGGATGGGACGTATTGCATCAAGAATCATTTTCTGAATTTCATCTTTACTTTTAGTAATTTTATTTTTCTGATAAATATGTTGCGCAATAGAATAGGCCTCATAAACCCTGGTTTTAATTTGAGATTTTGTCAGTCTTTCGCTTTGCCTTTTTTCATAACGAATCATATCAACGACACGCTCAACTTCCTGCTTGATTTTCTGTTTCTGCCCCATGGTGTAACCTGTACGCATTTGATTGGCGTGGAGATTAAAATAGTGATAAGAACTGATAAAATCAATAGCAACAACACTGATACCTATTACTATTGGAAAAATAATGCCCCAGAATTGAATTACTTTTTTGAAACTTCTTCTTTTTACCATAATTATTTATCGCACCAAATCTGATTTATCAAAACTTTATAGGTCTTCCCAAAGGCATAAAATATCAGAGTACTTCTAATATTCTGGTCAACCTGACAAAAATTTATAATATATATTGCCACACAAAACAAATGAATTTTCACACCTTTAATTGATCTGTATTTAAATTAGAAATTACAATTTGACTTTATTTATAGGAAAATTTATAAACTCGGACAATCATGAAAGCTCAAAACAGACACCACATAATTATTTCCCCTGCCATTGTTCTCAAGGCAATAATCTATACTAATATCTTCATGTTTATTGTCAGTCTTGTCTATAGTGGCAAAAATATGATTTTCAGTATTAATCCTTTTTATGCTCTTACTCCCTCCCTTGATGTATTAAATTTTCTGGGTGCTTCGGGCACAATTCCCATAATCAAATACCAGGCCTGGTGGTCTCTGATCACTGCTAACTGGCTTCATGGCGGACTTCTCCACATTCTGTTTAATATGATGGCTTTAAAAACTGTTGCTCCTCTGGTAATAAAAGAGTATGGGATATTCAGAATGTTTTCCATCTATACTCTTGCTGGAATTTCAGGTTTTTTACTCTCCTATTTTGGTAATGTCTATATTACTATTGGTGCTTCCTCCGGGCTTTGCGGACTTATTGGAGCATCTTTATATTTTGGCAAATCAAGGGGTGGTCAATGGGGGCAGCTTGTTTACAAACAGACTTCAGGCTGGGTT
>JAOZRI010000401.1 GCA_029940235.1 Desulfobacula sp.
CATCAAGATTATCAAGAGCAATTTTAAGACCTTCGAGAATATGTGCTCTCTCCTGAGCTTTTCTAAGCTCAAATTGAGTTCTTCTAACAATTACATTTCTTCTATGGTCAATAAAATGATTTAAGATCTCTTTAATGGTCAAAAGCTGCGGTCTGTTATTTACAACAGCAAGAAAAATAATACCAAAGCTTGTCTGCATATTTGTATGCTTGTAAAGCTGATTGATTACAACTTCAGGAATTTGACCCCTTTTTAGCCCTATTGCCATTCTCATGCCGTCACGGTCAGATTCATCCCTTACAAATGATGCACCGGTAATGACTTTGTCCCGCATAAGCTCGGCAATTTTTTCAACAACTTTTGCCTTGTTGACCTGGTAAGGAAGCTCTGTAACAATAATAGTTTCCTGTCCATTTTTCTTATTTTCTTCTATTTCAACCTTTGCTCTCAGGATAATAATACCACGACCTGAGTGATAAGCATCATGGATTCCTTTGGTGCCGTAAATATGACCATAGGTTGGAAAATCAGGTCCTGGAATATATTCCATCAACTCATCAATGGTCATTAAAGGATTATCAATAAGCTGTTCTAAGCCCGCAATCACTTCTTTGATATTATGGGGTGGTATGTTGGTTGTCATTCCAACGGCAATGCCCGAAGATCCATTAACAAGAAGCGCAGGAAATTTTGTGGGTAAAACCGATGGCTCTTCAAGAGTTTCATCATAATTTGGTATAAAATCAACAGTGTCTTTTTCAAGATCAACCAGCATTTGATGGGCGATTTTTTTCATCCTGATTTCTGTGTATCTCATTGCAGCAGGTGAATCGCCATCCACAGAACCAAAGTTTCCCTGACCATCTACAAGAGTGTATCGCAAAGAAAAATTCTGTGCCATCCTGACAATGGTGTCATAAATAGCTGCATCACCATGGGGATGATATTTACCCATGACATCACCAACAATGCGTGCAGATTTTTTATAGGATTTATTCCAGTCATTTCTGGCCTGCTGCATGGCATAAAGCGAACGTCTGTGAACAGGTTTTAATCCATCGCGAACATCGGGCAGAGCCCTTCCTATTATGACACTCATGGCATACTCAAGATAGGATTGTTTCATCTCTTTTTCAATGCTGGTCACATTATTGTCTTTATTTATAATCAACTTTATATCTCCAAATTATTTTTTGAGACCTTTTAATATTGTCCCTTTTTATAAAAAAAATTAATTTAAATTTTATTACTCTTTAATAGTTTTTCCAGGTTCCACCATAAACTGAAAACTTGAAAAATATATATCTGCCAGGGTTAAAAACCCCGTGGCAATCAAAGGTCCATAAATAATGCCAAGAAGACCATAGGTTTTAAGTCCTCCTATGATTGCAAAAAATACAATCAGAGGATGCATACTTACCCTGTCTCCAACAACCTTTGGTTTAAAAATATACTCAATTCCCCAGGAAAGCAAAGCATAAAACACAAGAACAAAGACTCCGGCTGCAACCCTTGTTTTGAGCATTAAAATTGCTGCGGTTGGAATTAATACTATCCCGATCCCGACTATGGGCAAAAAAGCCAGGAAACCCATTATGACACCCCATAAAAATGGAGAGTTTAACCCTAATCCCATAAAAACCACACCGCCTGCTACACCCTGGATCAAACCCCCAAGACCATTGCCAATCAGGACAGCACCTGCCATGTCTTTAAATTTTTCAAACAGTTGTGCATCGTGCTCGTCTGACAAAGGAGAGAGGTCATACATATATTTTATAAGTTTATTCCCATCCAGAAGCAGATAAAATACTACAATAAGCATCAAACAAAAATATAATACAATATTAAAGACATTGGATGTTATAAATCTTGCCTGTTCAAATAGAGAAAATCCCACAAATTTACCAAGTTCAGAAATGGGATTGATCAATTCATCCCAGGTCACTGTTTTTTCGATACCGGCTCTTATCAAGAGTTCGTTAAACCGTTCAAGGGCCTTGGTATTTTCCAGCAGATCTTTTAATTGATTGGAGAAGACTGCATCCTTTGCCATAACATAAAGATTAAAGGCCTCTTTGGATAAGACACCTACAAAAAAGACAACTGGGATAAAAACAACAAAAAAGATCAGAACACAGGTAAAAACAGAGGCAAACTGGGGATTCATTTTTTTCTGGAAAAAATGAAAAATAGGGTTAAAAATCCCGGTGGAGACTATTCCAAGGATGATAATGGAAAAAAAAGGAGCAATGAGTTTTCCTGCAAGCCCGATTGCAATGCAGAACAAAACAAGAAAAAATACAAACACAGCTCTCTGGGAAATATTTTGCTCCAAGGTTTCACCATTAGTTATGATTTTTTGAGGGTTGATCTATAAGATATGAGGTTTGATACCTTCCCATATCTCATAAATCATATCTCATACCTAATTGCGTATAATGCCAAGGGCAGCAATAAAAAGAAGTACCTCAAATATACCAACTTGAAGATAACTTCCAAAAAAATGATAGACAATGCCTCCGCCCACAATTGCAGGAACTGCAGTATAGATTAATATGCCAAGTTTTCTGGGAATATCCATAATAAAAACGCCCCTTTATATATATTATCTTTAATATCTAAAAACCTGAAGTTTTCTACCATTTTAATGCCTTCAAGTAAAGGAAAAATCTT
>JAOZRI010000402.1 GCA_029940235.1 Desulfobacula sp.
ACCTGCAATACAGTGTCACCCAGAAAAATGGAACAGAAAGACCTTTTTCCAACAAGTACTGGGATAATAAAAAAGAGGGAATCTATGTGGATATTGTTACAGGAGAACCACTCTTCTCATCTAAGGATAAATTTGAATCAGGCACAGGCTGGCCAAGCTTTATCAAGCCTCTTGCAAATGAGAATATCGTTGAGAAAAAGGATAAAACCCTCTTTTCAGTGAGGACAGAAGTGAGAAGCAGGCATGGAGACTCTCATCTGGGGCATGTTTTTGATGATGGCCCAAAGCCCTTGGGTATGCGCTATTGTATCAATTCTGCATCACTTAGATTCATACCCAAAGGAGATTTTGAAAAAGAAGGATATGGACAATATTCAAAGGTGTTTGAATGATTCAAATGTATGGACAAGACACAATTGTCCCATGATACATGTTTGAACAATATTTTTGTCTTCTTTAAGGCGGCCTTTAATTTTATAGTTTCCAAAAAGGAAAATTTAATATAGTATCCCTGCACCATTTATAAGTTTAAGGTTGAATTTTGGACAAAAAAAATGAATCATTATCAGGCCTTTTGGCAGGGGGCTCAGCATTTCTTATATGGGGACTTGTTCCAATATACTGGAAAATGCTTTCCCATGTGCCTGCCCTTGAAACAATAATCCACAGGATTGTATGGTCATTTGTTTTTCTTCTGCCCGTTATATTATTTCAGGGAAAATTCAAAGAGTTTATTAATACATTTAAATCTTTTAAAACAATCAAATGGCTCTTTGTTACAACCCTGCTTGTGGCATCCAACTGGTTTCTTTTTATATGGGCTGTAAATAATGATCTGATCCTCCAGGCAAGCCTTGGTTATTATATCAATCCCCTTGTAAATGTATTATTTGGTTTTCTTTTTTTACAGGAACGATTGAGAAAATTTCAGATAGTAGCAGTTATCATAGCTGCAACAGGGGTTTTATATCTTACTTACCAATATGGGTCATTTCCATATATAGCTATTATACTTGCAGTCACCTTTGGGTTATATGGTTTGATAAGAAAAAAACTTAATTTGAATTCTGCAGTGGGTCTTGCCATTGAAACTCTTATACTGACTATTCCAGGGCTTATCTATCTTGTATGGCTGGAAAATACGGGGACTGCAACTTTTCTTCATGCAGATTATATCACAGATATATTTTTAATCTGCACAGCCCTTGTTACGGCTCTTCCCCTTTTATTATTCAATATTGGTGTGAGAAGGCTCCGTCTGGCAACCATTGGCTTTTTACAATACATTGGCCCGAGCATGATGTTGATTCTTGCTGTTTTCGTCTATGGTGAACCGCTTTCCATGCATCAGCTTATTGCATTTATATTTATCTGGACAGCACTTGCTGTTTATACTGTGGATTCTATCAGGAGGTAAAAATGTTTCAATTAATTTTTTATGTACCTGCAAGCCATCTTGAAGAGGTAAAAGAAGCTCTTTTTGATATTGGTGCAGGTAAATATAAAAATTATGATAGATGCTGCTGGCAGATAGAAGGGAGAGGTCAGTTCAGGCCGTTAAAGAGCAGCAGCCCTTTTATCGGAAAATTAAATGAGCTGAAAAAAGTTGATGAATACAGGGTTGAGATGATTGTAAAAGATGAACTTATTAAAATTGCTGTTGCTGTTCTTGTGGAGGCACATCCCTATGAAGAACCTGCATATTCTGTTTTAAAAATTGAGCAGCAGCTATAATTTTTATGCAAAACAGATTAGCAGGTTGTTACTCAAGCAGCCATGACTCATGATTGTAAATGCTTAAAAGAGCAGGGTGCAAAATTGTATTGATCTGCTGGTTATTTGTTTCAAGTTCATTTTTTCCAAATACAAGTTCACTTTTAAAAACCTGGGAAGTAATAAATTTTGTTGGCACATTGATTGTCAGGTTTTTGATTTTCTTAAGGATTTTTTCTCTTTTTATATTGGGGTGCCATGCAAGATACCACCCCCAGTCTCCAAAGCTTGGTACATTTTCATGGAAAGGAAGAGTGGAAAAATCTGCACTTTGAATAGTTCTTCCAATACAGAGAAAGCTCTGTTTTGCTAGATAGGGGCTGGTTGCCTGAACAACCATCATTCCGTGCTGTGACAGATGCTGTTTTACTTTTTTATAAAACTCTTTAGCATACAGTTTGGCAAGCTCTGGCGTGGACGGATCAGGCATATCAATGATAATAACATCCCAGAATCCCCCCAAAGATTCAGATTTGATAGCACTTAAAAATTTATCAGCATCCACATTCATCACCTTTACATCTGCAAGTTTTTTGGTAATAAATTTGTTTGTCTGGCTATTTTTTTTCTGGGTTTCAATATATAATTGTTTATTGATTCCTGGAGTAATGCCTTTGCCGGTCATGGTCACAACACGACTGTCTTTAAAGGCATCTTGATTAATTTTCTTTAATATGGGATGGCTCTTTGCAAGTATTGTCATTGCAGGATCAAGATCCACAAGAAGAATCTCTTTGACCTGCTTATATTTTAAAACTTCCCTTAAGACGCACCCGTCTCCACCCCCAAGAATTAAAATTCTTGATTTAACAGGAACAATATTCATGACAGGATGCACCATTGGTTCATGGTATCGCTGTTCATCAATGCTGCAGAATTGCAGATTCCCGTTTAAAAAGAG
>JAOZRI010000403.1 GCA_029940235.1 Desulfobacula sp.
ATTCACTCTCATTCTTTTAACAATTTTTGTTCTATAGTCACTCCAGATTTTGTCCATTTTTGCCAAATCATCGGATGCAAGGTAATATGTTTTGCCTCCCATTGATTCCTCAAATGTCTTTTTGGCTGCTATCGTTCTTTCCCACCAGAGTTTATTGAACATATTGATCGCTATATCCTGATTGACCTCATTAAAAACTATCTGTATATCCTTTGGCAATTTTTCCCACACCTTTTTGTTCATGACCATGGCAAATGGGGAATAGCCAAAGGTAACGGGAGTGACGTGGTGCATAACCTTTCCAAACTTCCGGTCGGTTAATAGTGTGTAGGTAGTAATTGAAGCATCCAGAACACCCTTTTGTACTGCCATATAGACATCGGGAAAGGGCAATCCAATAGGTACTGCGCCTATTTTTTTTACCATTTTACCCAGGATACCATAACTATTAAATTTTAATCCTTTCAAATCTTCCAATCTTTTTACCGGCACCTTTGATGTTCCGATAAAAGCGGGGGCAGAAAGGTGAACAAAAAGGGTTTTTGTGTCCTTTAAATCATTTTGTGTCTGGGGAATTTTTTCAAGGAGCTCGTTAAACATCAGGGTGCCATCCTTGACCACGATGCTTGGTGTGGCCAAGGCGAATAGATTCTCAAGAACAGGAAATTGCCCTGGCTTTCTATCCAAAGGAGATTCCCCGATATCTGCCAGGCCTGAAACAACTGATTTATAAACATCTGACTGCTTGCTTAAAGCTTGTGCAAAATAGGGTTGTATCTTAATTTTGCCTTTTGATCGGGTCTCTATCTCAGCGATCCATGGTTTTATAGCCTTTACCCATCGTTGGTGTGTGGGTGGGACAGCCAGATTGAGACTTAGTTTAATTACATCTTTTGCATGACTGGCAGTTGATAGACCAATGACAAGCAAAGTACACAGACAAACGATCCCTGTAACACTTTTTTTCATGATATTACTCCTTTTTATTTACAATGTGTGTCTAAACGAATTCCTTACTATTAATGCCTGAAGGTTCATCGATTACCCTGTTTGATAAACAGTAGACAAACTTTAACCTTAGTTTTTATAGGCCACCTGCATGGTTAGAGGTATTCTCAAATGAATGGCATTCTGTGGACAATCATGAACACATGCGTTGCAATGCCAGCATTCTTCAGGATATGTGACCACAGGTATCTCTTTGGCTTTTGAACCATAATAGACATCTGTGGGACAGATCCTGATACAGATGCCGCATGCATTACATTTTTCCTTGTCTATCACTGCCGCCATATTTTCTCCTTACTTTTAAAAAATAATCATGTTCCCAACAAAGCTGTTAAATAGCTGATTAAATTTTATGTTTAGATATCCTCGTCTTTTTTCATTTTCCCCAGAAAGACACGTCCTACAAAATCTTTAATTTTATCCATAATCGTTGGATCTTGAAATGTTAGAGTACATTTTGCTTTGCGATCTGATATATTCCCCACTGCCGTTGCCTCATAAATTCCTCCGGGAATCGGCGGGATTGAAATAAGCAGCACTTTTTTATCATCTGGCAGAAACTCTGCATCTGCTCGAAGAATGTTAAATACCTTTGACATTTTATCCACTTCTTCAGTGAAATTTCCGTCTTCCCCTGTTTTTCCAAAACCGAGTGTTATCTCCACCTCTTTGTTTTTTTCGTCAATGCCTCTCAAAACGAGCATGATTTTTTCTTTGGGGCCAAAAGCACGCCCTTTGAATATAATGTCCGTGCCCATTATAGTGGCAACTCCAAGGCTGATAGTTTCAGGTGCTACAATCAACTGAGGATTTTTAATATTTTCATCAAATGCTTTTAAAGACTTAGGGCCGGAACTACACCCAATGCTTAGCATGCTTGTTACAACTAAAATCAATCCGATTTTCACCATGTTACGTCTATTGAACTTCACATTTGCATCTGTCATTTTTCCTCCTTGAAATTATAAAATAATAATAATTCTAAACAAATTTTGTAATTGTTATTACGCTTTCATTCTCCATTTCGGAACTGGTTGTCCTTTTTTATTTTTGACCACAAGCCTCTGTTCATTAAACATCGGATTTGTAAAAGGAAAATCTACACGACGATGGTGTTGCCGGGACTCTTTTCTTTCCCTGGCTGCTACAAATGTAATCTCACCAATGTCGAACAGATTTAATACCTCAACACAGCGCATCAGTTCGTGGGTGTTTTGTGCCATGAGCACTTGGGGCACTTTTTTCTTCAATCGTCTTAAGTGTTCCAGTCCTGCCGTCAGCATTGTCTCCGATCGAGCAAGCCCGCAATAGTCAGCCATTACCTGTTGAATTGCATAATTGGCCTCTTGCCAGGTGGCACCATCCGTACGATTCAAAACCGCTTCTAACAATTCTTTTGTTTTACCAACAAGAATCTGAGTGTGTTTTTCATCTAATGTTTTTGCTTTTAAAGAGAAAGAGGCTGCGCTCTCTCCGGCAATACTGCCAAAAACAGCGGCACCGGCAATGTAAAATGACATGAACTCGTCTCCTGCAGCATATAAACCTGCCAAAGGTGTTTCACACTTTTCGTTGTAATTGATTCCTCCGGGAGTAAACAGGCCGTATGTCATAAATTCAAATGGATGTTCTCTTGGATCCACGCCCTCCTCTTTAAAAAAATC
>JAOZRI010000404.1:0-1669 GCA_029940235.1 Desulfobacula sp.
ATAATTAATAAATTATTTTATCGTTGTTTGTAGGATACCTACAAGAAGGAGATATATAAATGAGTGTTATGAGTATTCGCATTAAAACTGTGAAAAAAAAAGAGTTAAAATTAATTGCTGCCATCTAGGGAAAAACCATGGGAGGCATAGTTGCAGAATTAATTGATAAATATATTCAAAAAAACAGAAAAGAGCTGCAATACCTGTTTGTGCAGGATAATTTGTATCAAACTATGAAAATGTCTGAATCATTTTTTATGGAGTGGAATAATGATGATGAAATCTACAATGAATTGTAAAAAATGGGATATTATACTGGTTCCTTTTCCTGACTTGTCCACTATAAAGAAAAGGCCGGTGTTGATTATATCCCCTGACAGCTATAATAAAGACCAGGATGCAATTATTGCCTTTATTACAAGTAAATTGGATGGGCATCGCAGGATAGGAGACTACAAATAAAAAATTGGGCAAAAGCCAATCTGCCAAAACCTTCCATGATAAGAATGAAATTTGCAACCATTGATCAGTCAATAATTATTAAAAGCCTCGGCAGATTAGAGCAAAAAGATTGCAGTGATTTTACTCAATTATTAGTTTCATTTTTTAAAATATAAAATCACTTTGATATTGATTAAAAAAGCTCTCGTATCTTTAAAGCAATAAAAGGTTGGATTTTATGGATGACTTTGATGATGGATTAATCGATGAAGATTTTGACTGTATTTTATTTGAAGAGATGAGCAAAGAAAATGGTAAAAGACCTAATAGTGGCACTCCAAAGCTAGGTTGTCTTATGTTATTGATTGCCCTTGCCGGGTTGCTTATGCTGTTTTTACCTGAAAGAAATTAGCTGTCTAACCGTAAAGGAGAAAAATAATATTTTGAACAATTTTTATGAAATTAACAACCAGCAATATTTTGATTCAACTGTTAAAATAGATTCTTCAAGTTTTCTTGCACCTTTTACAGATATGCTTAAATTAAACAGTAAGGTGCTTGATATAGGGTGTGGATCTGGTAGAGACCTCTTGTGGTTTAAAAAACAGGGTTTTGATCCTACAGGTTTTGAATACTCTCCAAGCCTTGCAAGTTTGGCAAGAAAATACTCTTCTTGCCCAGTTATTGAGGGGGATTTTTTTTCTTATAATTTTTCAATCCATACGTTTGATGCTCTCTGTTGTATTGGATCATTAGTCCATGTCGGTGCAGCAAGATTTGAATCAGTGCTGAAGTCTATATGCAATGCTCTCTGTTTAGAAGGCATATTATTTATTACACTGAAAGAGGGCTCTGGTTTATCCCATGCCGATGATGGCAGGGTTTTTGTTTTATGGTCAAAAAGGGATCTTGAAAATATTTTTTCCAGGGTTGGACTTAAGGCGTTGAATTTTACAAGACAGGTGTCAAAATTAAGGAAAAATGAAACCTGGCTTGGATTTGTTTTAAGGTTTGATAGTGGAAGCTGAAAATATATTGAGGAATACACAGCCGGATTCTATTTTTTTAAAACTTGGATTTGAGCGTATTGAGAAAACTAATACTGGTTTTGTATTTTTAAGACAAAAAGATGATACCTGTATTATCCTTGATACAGTAATTTGTGATCTGCAAAATCATCCTTATGTCTCTTATAAGGATCAGGATTGCCTGAAATTTCACGAATAAT
>JAOZRI010000404.1:1679-2671 GCA_029940235.1 Desulfobacula sp.
ACGGGTTTTTAGATTCCTTTGGAAGTCAGGTACTTTTATAGATGATTGTTATGATTATATCCAAATGTTTCTCAATGGGGAAGCAGACCCAGAAAAAATCAAACGTTATGGTGCAGACAGGTCAGAACAGGAATCGGATCCGACGCCACCGGAAGATATCTTTGAAGACTGTTTTTTCCAAGCTTTTGGTGAACGTGCAAGAATGGCGCTGCATAGAGAGTTTGAATCTATTGATATCAATGGCATAAGGCGATTTGTTGATTATGTAGTTTTTTCAAAATCTGGCAAGTTTGCCATTGAGCTTAATGGCGAGAGTTTTCATCATCCCTTTGTAATAGGTCCCAAAAAATATCAATCTCAGCTTTTAAAGCAAAATTCTCTTGTTGCTGATGGTTATAAAGTTTTCAGATGGTCTATGAATGGTATGAAGGACAGGGAACGTTTTATCCTCGAACTTCAAAACTTTATAGGGCATGATCTGCCTTTTATTGATAAAGCTGTTTATAAATTGCCGCGAAACATAATTACCTTGAAGCCTCATCAACACAATGCTTTAGATGAACTTAAAAGAGCCAGGGCAGCACAGCAATCTTCATTTTTATTGGTTTTGCCCACTGGTACAGGAAAAACAGAAATATTTATCAATGATATAGTACGACTTAAAGAAAAATCTCCTGATTTAAAAGTCTTGATCCTTGTGCCTACAAGGAAATTGAGAATCCAGACTCTTGAAAGATTAGAATTACGGCTCCCCAAAATATTTCAAAATTGTGTATCTTCTGATGTTTTGGATAATGACAGTGATGATATCTTTGTGCAGACCACAGCATTTTTGCATTACCATTATTATAAAATATCTCCAAAACGATTTAATTATATTATTATTGATGAAGCCCATCATGCAGTTGCTCAAGGTTTTCGTCGTGTTCTTGAACATTTTATTCCAGATCATTTACTCGGTGTGACGGCAACGCCAGAACGGTTTGATCAGA
>JAOZRI010000405.1:0-1264 GCA_029940235.1 Desulfobacula sp.
CCCCCTCTTTTTCAATAATTGCTGTCATATAACGTTTCATAATAATTATCCTTTTTTAGATTTAGTTTTAACTTTTAAAAAGTCCAAACCTTTTATAAAACCTTACTTCAGAGTATAATCCTTGTTTGTTTTAATTCAATATTGCATGGAAGAAACAATGTAAATAAAAATCAATATCCAATTCTACAACAAGTCAATATTTTTAAATGTTATTATTTATCTTCTGGTTTAACAAGCTCGTCCTCATCAGTATTAATCATTTTATAACAATGATGGCATACCATATTCAATTTTTTAACATTTCCTTTAAAAAGGAACCTATTACAATGGGGACAACGATACTCTTTAAAAGCGGGGTCGCTCTGCATTGGTGGGACTATTGGGTCAGTATTTTTGTTATTATTCATTATTTCTCACTTAAGATTTTTTAAGTTGTCTTTAAAGGTTTTTAACTGAAATACCATTTTAAAAATAAAACATCAACACCCTTTGCATTGAAGGGTGCTTACTACATCCTATCCGGTAAATCGCACACTATATATTTTGATTGATTAAGGTTTTGACGAACTAATAGTCATTTATTTTCCTGGTTCTGGTTGATTTAAAAAAATATGTACAAATGATATAATGGTTGCTATATTAGTATCTTATTAAATCAAATAGATAATACAGCTAAGTTTCATAAAGGGGCGAAACCAGTAATAATGAACCCGCGAACAAGAGCTCTGATCACTGTTGGAATAATCATTACCATACTTACTCTGTTTTTTCTCTCCATTTTTATTCAGCATCAAAAATTTGATTTGTCAAAGAGTATCACAATGCAGATGAACAGCCAAAAGCAATTCATGGAATTAATGTTTTCCCAGGTTGCAACAGGATATCAATCGCGAATTATAAGCTTTGTCAAAAACAGGCTAAATATAGTGGACAGCTTTGCAAAAAAAGAGCGGGTAATGCTTTTTGAACAGACACTCCCTATTTTGAAACTTTTAAAAAAAGAGAATTCCTATTTTAAGACAATCTATTTTGTCAATGCAGATAATACGGTTTTTTTAAGGGTACATAGCCCCCAATTACACGGTGATGACATATCCGATATCAGCCACCTTGTGAAACAGACCAATTTGGATAAAAAAATGCATTCAGGTTTTGAAATTGTAAAAACCGGGCTTTTTTATCGTATTACACATCCTGTTTTTATGGGGGAAAAATATATGGGTCTGGTGGGTTTTAGCATGGATGCCTACTATTTTTTTGAACA
>JAOZRI010000405.1:1364-2661 GCA_029940235.1 Desulfobacula sp.
GAAGAGGAGTTAAAGGTAATTTTTAAAACCATTCCTGATCCAATTGTAGTTTATAATGCCAAGGGATATCCTCTATATTTAAACCATGCTTTTACAAAAGTTTTTGGCTGGAATTTAAAGGATTTGCAGGGCAGGTTAGTACCCTTTGTACCAGAGGATCAAAAACAGTTAACACAAGATAAAATCAAGGAAATTTATCAATGTACACACCCGGTTCGGTTTGAGACACAAAGATTTTCTGCCCAGGGTAAGCTTTTAGACATTTTTCTCAGCGCAGCTGTCTTAAGAGATATTAAAGGGCTCAATGACGGCATTGTTGTTAATTTAAAGGATATTACCCAGCAGAAAATCAATGAAATACAACTTCGGCAATCCCAGAAAATGGAAGCCATTGGAACTCTTGCAGGTGGAATTGCCCATGATTTTAATAATATTTTATCTGGAATTTTTGGCTATACCCAGCTTGCAGAGATGAACCTTGATAATCCTGAAAAAGCCAGAGATAAAATTAAACAGATATCCAAGGGTGCTAAAAGGGCAAGTGATCTGGTGCAACAGATTTTAACAATAAGCAGACATACAGAGCAGATTAAAAAACCCCTTGCATTATATTTAATTGTTAAAGAAGCTGTTAAATTTTTGCGCTCCTCAATACCTTCTACAATAAAAATAGAGACTAATATAGAGTCTGACACAGAAATATTTGCAGACCCTGGCCAGGCCCACCAAGTTGTCATGAATCTTTGTACAAATGCATCCCAGGCAATGGGAGATATTGGGGGGATCTTAAGCATAAGCTTAAAAGATGTTATGGTCACGCACCAGGATAAATTTTTGCCATACACATATAAACCTGGTAAATTTATCAAGCTTGAAATCAAAGATAGTGGCTGCGGCATGGATAGTGAAATACTTGAAAAAATATTTAACCCCTATTTTACCACAAAAGACGTTGGTAAGGGCACAGGCCTTGGTCTGGCCGTGGTTGACGGTATTATAAAGAAACACAATGGTTTTATTAAATTATCCTCAAAAATTGACCAAGGCACAAGTTTTGAAATTTTCTGGCCTGTAATTGAAAAAGATGAAATTATTGATTTTGAACAGGCCAGTGAGACTATGCCTGGAAAAAAAGATGCAAGAATTATGATTGTGGATGATGAGCCTGCCATTCTTGAAACGTCACAAATGATTCTTGAAAAGCAAGGTTATAAAGTAACTGCTTTTAATGATGGATTGAAAGCTTTAAAAGCATTTCAAGAGAATCCAGATTTTTTTGATCTTATTATTACTGATA
>JAOZRI010000067.1 GCA_029940235.1 Desulfobacula sp.
GTCAATTTCCCAGAGCATTTTTTCAAGCGGGGTTGCCACAAGTTTTTCAATCTCTGCAGGGCTGGCTCCCGGAGCATGTACATGAATATCTGCCATGGGAACAACAATCTGGGGTTCCTCTTCTCTTGGAGTGATATATATGCTGAATACTCCTAAAACCAATGCAATAATGATCAGCATAATTGAAAGTTGGGATGTTAGAAAAAGCTTTACAATATTGGAGAGAAAAGAGGGGGTTTTTTCTATCTGTTTTTTAATCATAGCCTTTTTAATTACTGCCTGTTTAATTAATCATATCCTGTTTAATGCTGGCTTATTAATATCCTATGATTTCATCAAAGGAGAGCCCTGAAAGAACTTCAATTTTTTCACCAAAGATTCTGCCGGTTTTAATGTAAACTCTCTGCCATCTGTTACTGTTTTTCACATTGACAAGTTCAAGCTGGCCCACGCGGGTCACAGCTTTTTCAGGGATAAGAAGTGTATTCTCTTTTTCAAGGGGAATAAGAAGTCGTCCAAACATTCCAGGATAAATCCCGGGAGTTTTGGGAAGAGCTGCCTTTACTATAAAAGTCCGGGTGGCAGGATCTGCATAGGGAACAATCTCTTCTATGACAGAGACCACAGATTCCCCCACTGTTTGAATTTTAACCTCATATTCATTCCCTTGTATAACTTTGTTGATCAGGCTCTCTCTTACGCTGGCTTCAAGTCTTAGAGCACCACTGGTCTGGATGACAAGAAGTGGTTTTCCAGGAACAGCAAGATCGCCTGGATCAATTAATCTTTTTGCCACAACACCGTTGGCAGGGGATGTGATGTTTGCATATCCAAGACCGATTCCAGCTTCTTTTACTATCTCCCGGGCCTGCCTTATGGATGCTTTTGCTGACAATTGAGCCTCTTGAATTTTTTCAAGTCTTGCCTTTGCCTGGAGAAAAGCAGATTTATCAATTTCAAGTTTTTGAGAGGTTACAATATCTGCTGCAAATAATTTTTTTGTTCTATTGTATGCTGATTTCGCCTGTTCAAGGCCTGCCTCTGCTTCATCCATTGATTTATAGGTTTGTTGTAAATTATTGTTTGCAATACTTAGGCCTTCTCTTGCCTGCTGAAGTTTAGTTGCCATTTGCCTTGAATCAAGGCTGATTAGGATCTGGCCTTTTTTCACGGTGTTCCCCGGAACATAATTTACCTTTAACACCTGTGCATTTATCTGGGCTTCAATGACAGATTCTGTTAAAGGCCTTATGGTCCCGACGGCTTCATATACGCCAGAGATCAGCTTTTGTTCAACATTGATAATGTATTGAAAATTACTATTTTGATCAGTAATACTGTTTTTTGAAAATCCAGGTTGAATTTTGTCATTATCACAGGCAAAAAAAATCAATATCATAAATAGTAATAAATATTTTTTTTCCATGGCAGGGTCCTTAAATTGCATTATCTGTAGTGTTTATAATGAATATCATATTTGGCGGCTTTATAGGAGAATTTTCTGATAGTAATTCCAATAAGATTTGCAGCCTTTTTTATATTTCCTTTTGTATTTTTTAAAGCATCCATCAAAATCTCTTTTTCCAGATGTTCAACAGCTTTGTCAAGATTTAAAGGCAGAGTCTTTGATTTATCTCCTGTCTGCAAAGTAGAAGGGAGGTGATAACTGTGTATTGCACCTTCATTGCAAAGGATTACAGCACGCTCAATGCAGTTTTCAAGTTCTCTTACATTCCCTGGCCAGTGGTATTCCATCATCATATCAATGGCCGGAGTTGTAACTCTTTTAATATTTTTTTTATGCTCTTTTCTATATTTTTCAAGGAAATGATCTGCAAGTAGAATAATATCTGTTTTTCTCATTCTCAGACTTGGAATATAAATGGGAAATACATTAAGCCTGAAATAGAGATCATCCCTGAACCTGCCTTGTTTTACCATCTCTTCAAGATTTGCATTGGTGGCGGCAATGATTCTGACATCACTTTTGATCGGTTTATAGCCTCCAACCCGCTCAAACTCTTTTTCCTGTAACACTCTTAATAGTTTAACCTGGGCAGCAAAAGCCATATTGCCTATTTCATCTAAAAAAATTGTCCCTTTATCTGCCATCTCAAATTTACCAAGTTTTTTATGTGATGCTCCAGTAAAAGCTCCTTTTTCATGGCCGAATAATTCACTCTCTATCAGATTTTCAGGTATGGCAGCACAATTAATTTTTATAAAGGGTTTTTTGTTTCTATCACTGTTAAAATGAAGAGAGTTTGCAACAAGCTCTTTACCTGTACCGCTTTCCCCTCTGATCAAAACTGTTGCCAAAGATGCTGAAACCTGGGAAATCATCTGAAGGACTTCCCTCATTTTATTGGAATTTCCAATGATATTATTAAAACGGTATCTGTTTTCAAGTTGTGATTTTAAACGGATATTTTCTGTTTTTAACTCCTGTTTTTCAACCTGGATATTTTCAATATTAATGACATGATGGGCTATCATGGCTGCAACAACCGAGAGAAGTTTTTCTCCTTTTTCAAGGGATGTTTTGCCTTCAAATGGGCGATCTGCACTAATGGCACCAACAATGCGGTTGTCTTTTTTTATTGGCATGCAGATAAAAGAGTACTCCTGACCCTGGGCAATGTCCCGTGAGTGGGTTTTATCAAGGAAAAGAGGCTCTTTGCTGATCCTTGGAACAACAGCAGGTTTACCGGTTTGAATCACCTGGCCGACAATGCCTTCTCCTGGAAAATATCTGACCTTGCGAATTGTATCTTCAGCAATGCCATGGGCAATTTCAATTCTTATTTCACCTGTTTTACCGTTAATTAAAAATATAATTCCCCTGATAAGATTCAAGGATTCAGATAAAACGCCCAGCACCTTGAAAAGAGATTTTTTCATATCCATATGCTGGTTCAATGCTTCACTGATTTCATATAATAGAGATACTTCTTTAAATGATTTCATTAATATTTTTCCGCATAAGTAGTAAAATAATATATTGCATTCTGGTTATCATTCCTGTAATTTGTTTGAAGCTGCCACCATGGATTATTGCATAAAAGGTTACTCCATAACAAGGTGAAATACATTGAGACCTCACAAAATTATAGGTTAAAACAGAGAACAATATGAACGAGAATCAAAAGCCTGCACAGAGGAATGCAAATAAAATTATTAAAGTTTTATTTGAAATTTCTGAAGCTGTAAGCCATACTCGTGATTTAAATGAACTCTATAAGGTGATTCATCAGAAACTTGGTAAGATTATTAATGCTGATAATTTTGTGATTTCCATGCACCATGAAAACAGAGATTCCATTACTTTTCCATACTATGTAGATGAAAAAGATGATGACCCTGAAGAGATATTTAATTTCAGTAAAACTGCGTCACTCACTGGCAGAGTTATTAAAGATAGAAAACCTTTGATTTTTTTAAAAAAAGATATTGTCCGTTTTGCAGATAGTTTGCACCAAAAACCCATAGGTAGTGTTCCTCAAATATGGCTTGGTGTACCTTTAATAATTAATAATAAGGTAAAAGGTGCTGTTGTGATTCAAAACTATGAATCAGCAGCAGCCTATGGAAAAAAAGACTTGGGATTGTTAAATTCGATTTCCCAGCATATTGGCCTTGCCATTGAACGAAAAGAGTCAAAAGCAAAATTGACAAAACAGAGAAAGCTTTTGACAAAAATTATGGAATCCTCACCTGTTGGTATCTGCCTTGTGGAAAATCGGATTTTTAAGTGGGTCAATAATGAAATGCTTGAAATATTCGGGTATGATAAAAAATCAGATTTTGAAAATTGTGATGTACGCATGATTTATAGATCAGAAACTGACTACAATAATGCCGGGAAAATCATCTCCCATGATTTAAAAAAAATAGGAAAAGCAGATTTTGATTTTGAGTTGAAAAAAAGGGACAATACCAGTTTTAATGCCCATGTAATTATCACAGGTTCTGAAACTGACAACCCTTTTGAATCCACCATTGTAATCATCACTGATATCTCTCAACGCCAGATTGTGCAGCAGGAGAGATATGAAAAGGAAAGACTTCAAGGTGTGCTGGAAATGGCAGGCGCAGTCTGCCATGAGATTAATCAGCCACTTCAGGCAATCCTGGGATATTCAGAATTATTGCTTATAGGTTCCAAGCCTGATGACCTTAAGGACAATAAGCTAAGTTCAATTAAAGCCCAGGCAACCCGGCTGGGAGAAATTACAAAAAAATTATCCACTATTACTCAATACCGAACCCTTGAATATCTTGGAAATACTAAGATTGTTGATATCTGGAGTGCCAGCAGCGAAACAGAGCATTAAATAAACAGGGTGTTACTCTTCTAAGGAGATATCCTTTTGCCTGGCAAGGCTGTCAAGATGTCTTTCAACAAAGGCACGAAGGTCTCTGTTTGGATCAAATTTCTCCGAGTGATAGTTTAAAACCCACCATAAATCATTTAACTTTTCACTATCTTTCTGCCACCACGATACAGCCTCTTTGATGGCTTCAGGTGTATCAAATTCAGAATTGATCTTTATATAAAAATCATGACACATGGTTCGGGTGACGGGTTTTAGATCAAGCACCTTGACTGTGTTCCGGTTTATCATTCCTGCCTCCATAAGTATCTCATATTTAGGCGGTCTCTCTATATGTTTTATCAACTGATTGTTACTTAAATCATGAAAAAATAAAACACCATAAAGATTATACTTAAAAGTACTATATCAATATATATTGATTGTAAAGTATAAATGGAAAAATTTAAGTTGCCATAACCTGCAAGGATAAGATATGATCCTGACCTTGGTTTTTTATGTGAAAGAGCAAACCATGAATTTAAAAAAGACACCATAGCTTAGGATAGTTTTGTTTTGGAAAAAAATATAACATTTGTCATTGGGGGATGCAGAAGCGGTAAGAGCTCTTTTGCCCTGGATCAGGCTAATCTTGTGCAGTGTGATACAGGCAAGGTTAAAATTTTTATTGCCACATCTGTGCCCAGTGACTCTGAAATGGAAGAGCGGGTGAAAAAACATCAGCATGAACGGGGCAGTGACTGGCATACAATTGAAGAGCCTGTTAAAATTCATGGGGTAATCAATCAATATTCCAATAATGCCAGTGTAATTCTTGTGGATTGTCTGACATTGTGGGTATCCAATTTACTATTGAACTCCTTTGATGATGCTCAATTAGACAAAGTTGTAAAGGATCTGGAAGATTCCCTTGCATCATGCAGATGCCCTGTGTTCCTTGTCTCCAATGAAGTTGGAACAGGAATTGTTCCAGAAAATAAACTTGCCAGGCAATTCAGGGATTATGCAGGGTTTGTCAATCAAAGGATGGCAAAAATCGCCGACAGGGTTGTTATGACTGTTGCAGGCATTGATGTTCAAATAAAACCTGCTTAAAGAAAATTTTCATTTTGAATTCTTAATTTTTAATGAAGGAAGTTATCCTTAATTCAAAAGAAAAAAATTATTATAGATGAATTAATATGCAATATAAATATATATTTGGACCAATACTATCCCGGCGCCTTGGCATATCCCTTGGAATAGATCTTGTACCTCATAAGACATGCAGCCTGGACTGTGTTTATTGTGAGTGCGGGAAAACAACTGACTTAACTTGTGAACAAAAAGAGTATGTCACTTTCAAGGATATAACAAAGGAGCTGGATCATTTTTGGGCTCACAATGATGATCCTGACTATATAACTTTTTCAGGTTCAGGTGAACCAACTTTGAACAATAAGTTAGGCCAGGTTATTGAATATATAAAGAGCAGTAAACCTTATATTAAGACAGCAGTGCTGACTAACTCAACTCTTTTCCAGGATCTGGCTGTCAGACAGGCGCTTTTAGAAGCTGACCTTGTAATACCATCCCTTGATGCAGTATCAAGAAAGTCATTTATTAAAATTAACAGGCCTGATAAAGCTCTGGATATCAATGGGATTATAGATGGTATTAAAACCTTTGCAAGTGAATATAAAGGTAAAATATGGTTGGAGGTTCTGATTCTGCCAGGGTTTAATGACCATGACTCAGAACTGCAATTATTAAAAGAGGCAATTCAAAAAATAAATCCAGATTTAGTTCAGATTAACACCCTGGACAGACCGGGAACAATGTCTGATATTGAACCAGCATCAAAAAATGAGCTTGAAAGAGTTAAAAACATTCTTGGATTTGACAATATTGAAATAGTTGCAAAAATTAATGAAAATATAAAAGTTAAGCCTGAAATTAAAGAGAAAGATATTAAAGCAGCCATTATTAAAACCATTAATCGAAGGCCCTGTACAAAACAGGATTTACTGCAGGTGCTTGGTGTTGAAACTGACATTTTGGAAAAATATATAGCCATACTTGAGCAGAAGAAGATTATTGTGGGAAAATTTCGGGAACGGGGCGTGTTTTACCAGACAATAAAAGAGAACAACCCATGAAAAATATTTTGACAGATTTTAGATCTGCTGTTTTATTTATAACTATTCTCCCTGCCGGGAAAAATGTTGCCTACTCTCCCATGGGCATGATTCGATTTTTTCCTGTTGTGGGGTTAATACTGGGTGCAGGTCTTATGCTCTTTGATGTGATTGTTTCATCTCTCTGGTCTCCGGGTGTTGCAGCAGTGCTTGATACTGTTTTTCTTGTTATTGTGACAGGAGCTTTTCATCTTGATGGTCTTGGAGATACAGCAGATGGATTGTTCAGCCACAGGTCAAAACAGCGAGCACTGGAAATCATGAAGGACAGCAGAACAGGAATGATGGGGCTTGTGGCAGTAGTCTGCATCCTTGCTGTTAAAGCAGCCGGCATCTATTCCATAAAAACAGGTGAAACCCTTTTTCCCACCCTGATTTTATTTTTGATTATTCCGGCATATTCAAGGGCTGCAATGATTTTTGGTATAAAGTTTTTAAATTATGGCAGGGACAAGGTTGGTACAGGCCTTGATTTGTTTAAAAAAGATATTGGAATAAAAGATTTTGGTTTTTTTCTAATTCCAATTTTTATTTCTCTGTTCTTCGGTTATCAAGCCCTGATTTTAAATTTTGTTTTTCTTGTGACCCTGTGTATGGTGCTGGGATTTTATAAAATAAAATTAAATTGTATCACAGGAGATATGCTCGGAGCCTTGAATGAGATAATGGAAGCTATGCTGTTTCTTGCAATGGGAGCTGTGATATTACCATGATTAAAGGACACGGCGGGAATATAGGAGAGCTTGCCAAAACGTTACAATGCCCCACTGATGAAATTATTGATATGAGCAGCAATTTAAATCCTCTGGGGCCTCCTGAAAGCATAAAAGATACTATTTTTGATAATATTGCTGCTATCCAGTCTCTTCCCGAAGTTGATGCAATAAGCATGAGAAAAGGATTTGCAAAATTTCATGGTATTGATCACAACAGTGTGATGGCAGGTAACGGCACAACCTGGTTTATTTACACAATACCAAAGGCCCTTGGCGCAAGAAAAGTGCTTATCGCCGGCCCTACATATTCAGATTATAAAGATGCCTGCCTCATGCATGGTATAAAATTTAAACATTGTCATGCAAAAGCTTCAGCTAAGTTTGATATGGATATTGATGAGGTCTCACGGCTGGCTCAACTGTCAGACATGGTTTTCATCTGTAACCCGAATAACCCCACTGGATCTCTCATCTCAAAGGATAAACTTGAATATCTTCTCTTAAAACATGAAGATACTATTTTTATTATTGATGAATCATATCTTCCCTTTGTTGACCATGCCCATGAGATTTCCCTGGTGGCAGAATCAAAATATAAAAATCTTATTGTTCTTACTTCCATGTCTAAAATATTCAGAATTCCAGGGCTTCGTACAGGATTTTTAAGTGCCCTAAAAAATATTGTTGAAAAAATTATGGGCTATTCTCAGCCCTGGAGTGTGAATGCCCTTGCCCAGGCAGTTATTAAAGATATTTTTGATCACCCTGAAACCATTGACCCTTTTTATGAGAAAACACAGAACTTTATTAGCACAGAAAAAGAGATTTTTCTTGAGCACATTAATACAATTTCTGGATTACAACTGTTTGAATCAAGCACATACTTTATTCTGGCACGTTTAACAGGCAGGATGAAAGCAGATAATTTTTGCAGAAAAATAGGTCAAAATAAAATATTAATCCGGGATTGTTCCAATTTTGCAGGTCTGTCAGATGAATATGTACGATTCTCTCTAAAAACAAGAGAGGATAACCTTAATCTTGCCAAGCTCATAAAACAGGCACTATAACAATGTTTGAAATTCAATGGTATATTATTTTATCAGCATTTATCCTTGATTTTGCCCTGGGAGATCCTGCAATATTACCCCATCCCATCATCTACATGGGCAGGGCCATTGATTTTTTTGAAAAATGGTTTAGAAAAAATATAACAGATCTTTTAATCTCAGGTTTTTTATTTGCATGTGTTCTTATTTTATCTACATGGTTAACAGCCTTTTTAGTAATAAAGTTAAGCAACTCTATCCATCCTGTTTTTGGCAATTTTATTGAGATTATTCTGCTGTTTTTTTGTTTCTCTTCCACAAGCCTTGAAAAAGCAGCCTTAAAAGTCTTTTACGCCCTGAAGGCAGACAATATTGATGATGCCCGCAGAAAACTATCCATGATTGTGGGAAGGCAAACCCAAAGCCTTGATAAAACCGCAATGACCCGTGCCACTGTGGAAACCGTGGCTGAAAATTTTGTGGACGGGTTTTTATCTCCCCTGTTTTTTGCCATGATAGGCGGGGTGCCTTTGGCTCTTGCCTATAAAATGATTAACACCCTTGATTCAATGGTGGGATATAAAAATGATAAATATACTCTTTTTGGCAGGGCTTCGGCACGCATTGATGATATTGCCAATTTTATTCCTGCCAGAATATCTGTTTTGATCATAGCCTTAAGCACAGCTCTTCTGTTTTGGAGAAAAAGTATTTTATCTTTTAAAACAGGGTTTTTCCAGGGTTCTTTCCATAAAAGCCCAAATGCCGGATATCCAGAAGCCGCCTTTGCAGGAGCTCTGAAAATCAGACTTGGTGGCCCCAGTTTCTATTATGGATCCCTTGTTGAAAAACCCTATATTGGAAAAGAGTTTAAAGATCCAGAACCAGATAAAATCAAACAGGCCTGTGATCTAATGATGCTTGCTTCTTTTGTGGCTGTTCTTATTGCATGCTTTACGGCAGCTTATTTTTTTACAACAGGTTAATACAAGATGGCTGATTCAACATTAAATAATACGGCTCTACCTGAAAAGCAGTTCAAACTTGGAACTACATCTTTTATTTTTCCAGACAATATTATTCCCAATATAAAAAAGCTCGGGAGTTTTTTTGATGAGATAGAACTTCTCATCTTTGAAAGTATGCCCAAAGAAGTGCTGCCCTCAAAAAATGATGTAAAAGAACTTTTATATCTCTCCACAAAGTATGATCTGACCTATAATGTCCATCTTCCAGTCGATGTAAGCCTTACCTGTGAGACAGCCCGAAAAAGAGAAAAAGCCAGGGATACTATTCTTAGGGTAATGGAACTTTTTGCGCCTTTAAACCCCACCACTTACACACTCCATCTTGATATGGAAGCTGACATTAACAAAAACAGTGGAACACAAAATAAAATAGAGTTGTGGCAGGATAGAATCAGGAAGAGTCTTGAAGCATTGTTGTCCATGGTTCAAAATCCTGAAATTATTTCCATTGAAATCCTTGATTACCCCTTTAGTTTTGTTGAACCTTTGATAGAACAATTCAACCTGTCTGTCTGTATTGATGCAGGACATCAGATAAAATATGGGTACAATCTTTTACAAACCTTTGATAAACATAAACTTAAGACCTCCATAATCCATCTGCACGGTGTGGATTTTTCACAATCAAAAATTAAAGATCATACAAGCCTTGATAAACTGCCCCCCCAATATATGAGCCAGATTAGAACAATTTTAAATGATTATTCAGG
>JAOZRI010000068.1 GCA_029940235.1 Desulfobacula sp.
TGTTCACCATGGGACATGGTTGCATAGCCGCCTGGATAATCATATATCTCGCGGTCACCCGGCCCAATATTCTGATTGGTTGATGTGTTGACTTTCAGGTTCATATTGGGCACTTCAAAATTATAATCGCTAAATGTATATTTACCGGCTCTGATTTGCTGTGTTTTATCAAAACCTGTAATCACATCAGTTTCCGGCAGACCACCGGTTGTTGTATGATAGCTGACTAAAGAGTCTTCTTCATGGCAGAGTTTATGTTTTTCAGATGAATCTGCAATGATCATTGTATGTTTTTTCTCTTTATGCTCAAAAAAATAATAGAGGCCTTCTTCTTCTAACAGTCGTGAAATAAAGTTAAAATCAGTTTCTCTGTATTGAACACAATATACTTTTGGATCGTAGCTGCCCTGGACTTCAATTTTAAAGTCTTTAAAATTTTTTTCCTGGAAAATTTGTTTTACAATATCAATTGTGGATTTATCTTGAAAAATTCTGGAGTTTGATGTCCTGGTCAGAAGCCAGAACCATGGAACCATTGTTGCTGAATAAAATGAAAGCTTTTTCTCATTGTCCACCTCATCTGTACAGCCGTTTTGAGAAAAACATGAAATAATACCGTGGAAATATCGGAGTTCTTCATTTCCCAATTGAATGGATAAAGATACGTTTTTACCAATAATATCATTAAAAGGGATATCATGGTTTGTTGAAAACATTTTTAAATCAAAACTGAATAATCCAGAGATTTCTTCTCTTCCCCGGAATTTTTCAAGTAAGAGGACATCCTTACCCAAGGGTGTCTCAATGGTAATTAATCTATTATCCTGTGTAAGCATAACCGCCCCTTAAATTATATTTATTTTTTAAACAATGATTTTAAAAAAGATCCTTTTTCTCTTGGTTTTTCTGGCTTATCTGTTTTAATGTCTTCTTTATCGGTCTCCAGTTCTGTTTTTACACTGGGGCTGGGTTCTTCAAAAACTTCAGCAAGACGTCCACCCTCCATAAATTGAAAAATCGGGCCATTTTTAACAAGGGTGATTTTATCTTCTGGGTTTAATTTTAACGATGAGTTGATGGGTGTATTATTTATTAATACCCGGTTTCTGCCTGTAAGATCCTTAATATGATAAAATCGGTTCCAGAAAAAAATTTGCATATGTTTATCTTCAACCAGGGGATGATCTAATATAAAATCAGAATTTTCACTTTTACCAATGGTTATTGGGAGCATTTTAAATGACTGCAGCATGGCACCGAACTGAACAATAAGAGGGACATTGGTTTGTTCAATGACAGGGTTATCAGACATTGGTGACGGTTCAGTGTTTGTCTGATAATTCTGGACAGCAGGCTTGTCTTGATGCATTGCATTGTTGTTCAAAGATTGTATTGGTACTTCTGCTGTCTGGTTCATGGGTTGCTGTTGAATATAAGACGATACATCTGTCTTAGGTGCAATTAAATGTTCTCTTTCCTGTGAATTGTTATCAAGGACAGGTTGCTGTGTCTCATCTGGGACTTCAGCATTTTCATCTATTCTAGTTAGAAAACTTACCTTTGGTCCGCCCTGGGAAAAGATAAGTACATCACCATCTCGTAGATAGGCTTCCTTTGTCCTCTTCCCGTTTACAAAAAGGCCGTTGGCACTATTGTCAATAATTTGAAACCGGTTTCCTTCTCTTCTTATTGTTGCATGTTTTCTTGAGATGGTAACAGCTTTTCCTGGGAATATTACATCACAGGTGGAGTGCCTGCCAATGAGTATTTCATTTTTATTAAATTCCTGAATCGTCCCTTTAAGTGGACCATGTATGTGTATAAGCTGTACTATTATTGCAGATGCTGTTTTCATTAACTGCCACTCTTTTTTATCTCTTCAAGTCTCTTGTAAAGTGATTTTGCTTTTTTAAGATTAGTTTTAATATCCCTGTATTCAGGATCTATCTCCTGGACAAGTTCCCACTCTTTAATGGCCTGCTGGAGTTTCTCTTTGCCAAAATAGTGAGTTCCCATGTTATAATGGGCATTTTTGTAGGTTTCTACACATTTTTCAATGTAATCATGACATTTATCACACTCTTCATTATATTGAATTGCCGATTGGAAACTCTCTTTGGCTTTGAGGTATTCTTTTTTATTAAATAGGGCAAGTCCATTCTGAAAATATGATTCAAACAGGTGTTCGCGAACAGTTTCGTTTTCAGAATCCAGGGCTGATGCTTTTTCAAGAGAGAATATTGCCTGATCATATTCCCGTTTATTAAACAAGGACATTCCAGAATTTAATAATTGAGTAAACTCATTTTCTATCTCCTTTTTGTCATCCTTTTTTTCAATGGTAGTTTTAATTTCTGTTTTTACATCTTCTTTGATAACCACCTCTTTTTCAATGGTAGTCCCAGTTACCTCTTTTAAAATATTTTCTTCTTCTTTAGTAGTTTTGTCTTCTTGAACAGGAACAGATACCTTTATATCTTCAGGGTCATCCTTTATGGTAATTTTTTGATCATTTTGTTCCTGCCCAGGTTCTTTGATATCTGTTTCAGCTTGAGCTTTATCTGATACGGTTTTTGATTCCATTACTTTTTTTGTTGTTGGAGTTTTTATCTTTTCAGCTGTTTTAGTTTTTGATTCCAAGTCCTTTATTTTTTTAAGGTACACTTCCTGCTTTGATTGAATTATTTTAAGATCAAACTTTTCTATTTCTGGTATCTTTATTTTTTGGCCGGAATAAATTTTTGTAACATCATGCAGGTGATTAAAATCACCAATATAAGTATATTTTTTATAATCATCATAATAGATCATGGCAAGTTTTGAAATGCTTTCCCCTGGCCTTATAATATGAGTAATATATTTTCCATGATCTTCAATATCAATGGCCTTTCCCGGGTTGAGTCTTTTTCTTGCCTTTTTATGTTCAGGCCAGTTTTGCAGAGCTGCAAGATACTCTTTTCGTGCCTGTCGAGGTTTGTTGTTTTTATCATATTTCAATCCCAACCGATAATGTCGTTCAGCTTTCTGTTTTAATTTTTTTTCAGCCTTTATTTTTCTTTTCAATGCTTGTTTATTGGAAGAATCAAAAGTTAGGGCCAGGTTATATTGCTCCAGAGCCTCTTTTAAATTTCCAGCCTGCTCCAATGAATCTCCTCTATCAATATGCTGATTTGCAAGTTTATACTGTTCGGTTTCGGCAAGAGTTGCCTTTTTATCACCTGTGACACATCCTGAAACGAGCATACAAAATATAATTAATCCAATAAATCCATTTAGAAGTTTCATAGTTCTCACCTTAGCGAAATAAAATTAAATGTTTGTAACTTACTTGCAAATTTTTTTATACTCTTGTTTAAAATCATATCTCTGTTTAAATTAAAGGGATCGCAATAGAAAGGATTGCTTCCCCTTTGTACAGTAACGCCTATTTTATAACCAGCAGATTTAATAAAGTTTTTCACCTTGAGATTGGTTCTTCCATATGGCAGTGAAAAAAACAGGGTATCCTGATTTAATTTGTTATCAATGATCTGTTTTGAGATAAAGATCTCTTTTTTTACTCTTTTATAATAATCTTCATTTTTTTCTTCTGGAAATTTTGCAGTCAGGTCATAGTGATTGATTGTATGTGACCCAATCTCATGACCTCTCTTTTTCAGCTCCCTTAAATCCTGCCATGTAATTGCTTTTTTTGATATGCCAACATAATTGGTATATACAAAATATACTGCTTTAAATCCATACTTTGAAAGTATAGGAAAAGCCACATTAAATCCTGATTTGAATCCATCGTCTATTGTTATAACAACGGATTTTTTTGGAATCTGTTGTTTATATTCACTGAAATTTAGAAATTGACTTAAGGTGATAACATTGAAATTATGATCCTTGAGATATTTCATCTGTGCATCAAAAGCTTTTGTTGAAATATTGAGTTTTGAATCGGTTTTTTCACCAAATTTATGGTAACAAAGAATTGGTATTTTCTGGTATCCGTCTTTATAAATGCCTCCGAGGTGTTTCTCTTTTAAGGGAATAATAAAGAACTTATTTTTATTTAAACTCAATGATTCATCGGCTTTTTGTAGAATATCTGCTCTGTTTTTATCCTTTAAATATAACTTTGCAATGGATTCATATGTATCAGTTGATTGTTTTTCGTGAACAATATAATCTTCAGATTTATATGCAGCTGTTCCAAGGGAGCTGTGAACAGGCTCCGTATGCTTTGCAATACATCCATAAAAAAGATATACGGCAATAAGCATTAAAAATTTTAGTTTAAATTTTCTATGATACATAATATTAAAATAGTTAAAAAGTTAATAAAAATTAATTTTTTAATATACTCACTGCTTACAACAAAGGAACTTATATCCTATTATTAAGCATAAACAGCTCAATTATACAATATTTTTTAATGTAAATTTAAAACCATCCCCGTCAAGATCCACTATTATCTGTCCAATATGCTCATTGTCAGCCATTTTTCCAAGGATGATTTTGCTCATTTCAGGTAACAGTGTATCTGTTAAAATATGGTCGACATTTCGTGCTCCACTGTCCACCTCTGTACATCGTTGAGCTATGGCATCTATTATCTTTTTATTATATTTAAACTCAATTCCCTGGTTAACAAGCATGCGTTTTACAATATGGTTGAGTTTTAAAGCAATTATTTTTTTCATATTGTCATCTGTTAAAGGAAGATAGGGAATAACTTTCATTCGTCCAAGAAAAGCTGGTTTAAAATGCTTTTGAAGTTCAGGCCCAAGCATTTCACTGAGTACTTTTGCTTCTGGTTTGGTCTCTTCATCTTTGCACAGGCTCATAATAAGATCAGTGCAAAGATTGGATGTAAGAATAATCAAAGTATTTTTAAAATCGATCACCCGCCCTTCACCATCTTCCATAAATCCCTTATCAAAAACCTGGTAAAAAAGTTCAGTGACATCGGTATGGGCTTTCTCGACTTCATCGAGAAGAACAACACTATAGGGTTTTCTACGTACAGCTTCAGTTAAAACGCCGCCTTCACCATAGCCTACATATCCGGGAGGAGAACCCTTAAGGCTTGAAACCGTATGTGCTTCTTGATATTCAGACATATTAATAGTGATCATATTCTGCTCACCGCCATAAAGCAGGCCTGATAATGCAAGGGCGGTTTCGGTTTTTCCAACACCACTTGGACCCACAAGCATAAATACTCCTGTGGGTTTTGAGGGATCTTCAATGCCGGCATGGGTTGTCTGTACAACCTGTTCAATTGCCTCAAGTCCATAATCCTGTCCAATAATTCTTTTTTTAAGATGTTGGCTTAATTTAAGAACGGTTTTGATTTCATCTGAAAGCATGCTCCCTGTAGGAATACCTGTCCAGCCCGATATGACAGATGATATTATGTTTGAATCCACACTGATTTGAACAAGTGGATCTCCTTTATGCTTTTTTTCAAACTCTTTTTCAGATTTTTTTAACTCTTTTTGTAATTTAGCAAGCTCTTTTTTCCCCTTTTTTTCATCTTCGATTTTATGAACATCCTGGATTTTTTGATATATTTCTCTGATTCTGGTTGCCACCTCCATTTCAGATTCCCATTTCTTGGTAAGTTTTTTAAGATCAGCTTTAGTCTTTTTTATCTCTTTTTTTATATCAGCAATCCTTTGGGAATGATCCTTTCCAATGGCTTCTTCCCTTGCAAGTACTTTCATTTCACGATTAAGGTTCCCAATGGTACGTTCCAGATTTTC
Source organism: Desulfobacula sp. (assembly GCA_029940235.1). GTDB lineage: Bacteria > Desulfobacterota > Desulfobacteria > Desulfobacterales > Desulfobacteraceae > Desulfobacula. The sequence continues at coordinate 5,754 of JAOZRI010000068.1, forward strand.
AATTTGTGCAGGGCTTGTGGTAAGACCTATGGCAACCCTTGCACATGCAGTATCAAGCACACTGACAGCCTTATCCGGCAGTTGTCTGCCTGTTATATATCTGTTGGAGAGTTTAACAGTGTCAAGCAGTGCCTCATTGGTTATCATAACCTTGTGATGGGCTTCAAGAAAAGGTGCAATGGCACGCATCATTATCATGGCTTTCTCTTCGTCTGGCTCATCAATTTTAACCACCTGAAAGCGCCTTGCCATGGCAGCATCTTTTTCAAAGTATTTTTTATATTCAGCCCATGTTGTAGCAGCAATTGTACGCAATTCTCCCCTTGCAAGGGCAGGTTTTAAAAGATTTGCCGCATCACCTGATCCTGCAGCTCCACCTGCACCAATTAAGGTGTGAGCCTCATCAATGAAAAGCACAATGGGTATGGGTGATGATTTTACTTCATCTATTACCTGTTTGAGCCTCTCTTCAAATTCTCCCTTTATTCCTGCTCCTGCCTGAAGAAGACCAAGATCCAGGGTGTGAAGGGCAATATTCTGCAAGATGGGAGGTACATCTCCCTCAATGATTTTTAAAGCAAAACCTTCAACAACTGCTGTTTTACCGACACCTGCCTCTCCTGTAAGAATGGGGTTGTTCTGTCTTCTGCGTATCAGAATATCAATCATCTGCCTGATCTCAAAATCACGGCCAAGAACAGGATCAATCTCACCTTGTTTAGCTTTTTGTGTCAAATTTATTGTATACTGGGCAAGGGCCTGACCTTTACCACCTGCAGCAGGAGGTCTGGAACCTGAAGCAGCAGTTGTTGATTGGGCCTGCTCTTCATTCTCCTCACCCGAGCCCTTGGTAAGATCATAAAATGACTCTTTTAGTGTTTCCAGGGAGATTTTTTCAAACAATTTAGAACTTGCATATAATGACTCTTTTGTACCAGGATCAGAGATCAATGCAATAAGTATATGGCCAGACCTGATGGATGGAACCTGATAGTCCACAGATGCAACAAGCCATGCATTTTTAATCATTTGAGGGATTCTTGGAGAGAGAGCCGGATTTCTTGAATTTCCACTTTTAAATGTTTCAATTACAGCTGTTAAATCACCCAGCAGGTGTGATTCATTGATTTCAAAATAGTTGAGGATTTTTTTAAAATCAGAGTTTTCAATATCAAGGAGTTTTATGAAAAAATGTTCTAACTCCACATCATAGTGAGTATGGGAGAGACAGAGCCCTGCAGAGGCTTCTAAAGATTTACGGCAGGCTTGATTCAATTTTTCAATCAAAGATTTTAAATTTGAAATAGACATTTATTACTCCTTTATATTGTTTGGTTTATGATTTTTGTTTTTTATGTAAAGCAGGTATTGCTCTTGAAAAGTAATATATTGATCATTTTCATACTGATATGTTTTAGCAGCAACCCATGCTGAAGCCCCAAGTTGTGGTGCATCACTACCCATGCCTCCAATTATGCTTCCCGGGACATCATCTCTAGTTAGAAAAATTTTGATTTCAAATTCAAATTCAATTCCAACCATATATTTGATGAGAGAAAATATTGGAAAGAGTAAATCTCCTTTGGGCATCAAACGTGTGAACCGTTTATACTTGACAGGGCCTATATTTACCCTGAATTTTGTCTGGTTTTCTTTAATATACGAGCCACATACAGCATCTACTCCAAGGGATGCGTTGGCTGCCCCTATACTGCTCTGGTCTTCTTTTTCCAAAAGAACATCACACTCTATAAACTGGTCAACATGAACAGGTGATCCTGAAAAATATTCTATTGCTGTTTCAATGCCCTTTGCCGAAGCAACCGGACGTGAAAGCAGACCACTGTAAAATGTCAAAGACTCCCTTGGAAGCCCCAGGTTTTTTACCATTCCTTTTGTACCAAGGCCTGCAAGGCTCAAGATATAATTGGACAGCCTGTCACTGGCACCGGGTTGATAACTTTCAGGAAATCTGTTTTTTTTCCACGCCAGATAAAAAAGTGAAATCATTCTGTGATGAAATATATCAAGAAAGCTGACTAAACTCTTATCTTTACGGTGCAGTCGTTCTATTGCAAGTTCGTTATACCAGTTGGGTAAAATACCAGATGGTCCAATCAGACCCATGAAAGCAACTTCCATTTGAGCGGCTTTGTTATTGTCTTGCTCTTTTAAATCAGATATTTCACTTGCAGGAAATGAAAATCCTGGCTTTACTGTAAACCTTACAGCTTCTTCCGACGGAGCCCTTGCAATGCCAAGATGTTTTTTATCAGGGTTTAAATTTTCAAGCAGATTAACAGCTTTAAAAAAAGAAAACTCATAAAATTTTTCAAATAACTGATTTTTTAAAGCAGTATCTGATTTCCGCTTCTTGGTGACCATGTGTTTAATATCTCTTTTCTTTGAAGAGTTTTTACTACTAACTGGGAAAATGAATTAACAGAAACATATTGTGCCAGAAAACGTTCAAGTATCATTGCAAAAAGATAGAGCCCCACACCCACAAATTTATCTTCATCCAGAGTGATAATAACCTTGACCCCACGGCAGAAGGAGTGCTGTATTCTTTTGGTTACATGTTCTGTTTTAACCGAGATAATACCATTGATCTGCTGCCTTGTTGACGGGGAGTTATCAAAATCATAAAGCATGAGTATTTCTCTTAATGCTTCCTCTCCCCCCTCCACAAGGGAAGTATAATTTAAGGAGAGATGTGAAATCAGCCGCCATTGTAAAGAGCCTCCCAGAAAAGGTCGTCTTGCTGGCGTTGGTTTAAGTATGGCTGTAATTTTTTCCACGGGAGCTGCTGATTCAATCCTAAAATCACCTGCCATATCTCCAACTGGCAGACGGGAGGGAAGATCTCTGTTGGTACATGTAGTATGCACAGTTAAAACATCAACCCCCGGCGAATCAGGTTTGAGGTTGAGATCTGAAAATGATAGGAAAACTTCTGTTCCCTTATCTCTGTTTTTACCTGATACCTCCCTTTGAACATGCCAGAAAACATTTCGATTATCTTTTTTTGTCTCTTCAAGATGATGTCGTATTGAGTAAAAAGGCCGGTATTCAATCTGGTCACCATGTTCTTCAGATATTGCACTGATCCTGTCAATACTGAATACCTCCATTGCATCCTGCCGTCTTGTATCTGGAGTAACCTGGTATTGGGTTTTGCGCTGCTCCACCCTGATTGGTTCAGCAGTTTTAGAAAAGAGGTTTACAACAGGAGATGCATTCAGACGGAATGTCTCTTTATTAACGACCAGATTCCTGTTTGCTGTCCTGTTGAAATATATCCTGATATCAAGCTTGTCATCTGTATCTATATTTTTTAGTTTATCAAACCCTGTTAAATCAAAAAAGAGAAATTTTTCAGGAAAACTAAAGTATTCCATGAGCAGTCTATAGCCGGGGAAAGCTCTTTTAGTCAGGGGTAAAAGAGCTTCTTCCTCTTTAAACCCAACAGGTTCAACTGCAGGTGTCAGCACTACTGTTTGTGACTTGTTTTGTTTATCTTTTGTAACGCACTCAATATGGCACACATTATTAAATAATAACTCATGAAGATGGAATATGTGCTGGTGCTGGCCATGGAGAAAAAATCTTAATTTCTTAAATTCAATTGTATTAAATGGGATCTCGTTTATGGTTTTCAGCTGAATTTGAAGTAAATGCTGGGCATTTTTAACTCTTATTTCAGGATCTTTTAATTGAGCCTTGGTGACTTCAATGGGCCAGATTTCAACGGGTTGTGATGTAGTGAACTGGCATGGCGTATCATTAACAGCTTTTGTATAGAGTTTTACCCCCCTTTCAATGGTATAACCTGTTTCAGGAACACTCTGCATCAAGGGTTTAAACTGTGCAATTGTCATGGATGGAATGGGGTTGTTGTAGTGTGGATAGATAATACTTAACAAAGATTCAGTCATATCTGGAAAATCATCATTGATTTTTTTATGGATCCGACCGCTTAAAAAAGCAAAGGCTTCAATAAGACGTTCTGTATGGGGATCAGAGGATTTTTCAGATTCAAGCATCAACCTGCCGGCAATTTTCGGATATTTTTCGGCAAACTCTACACCCATCTGCCTGATATAGGTTAATTCGTGTTCATAATAATCCAGCAGTGTGTCATTCATATAAACTCTTTACCTTAAGATGGAATACTCGCCTCTGTTTCTGTCAAAAGCTGTATTAAATGTTACAGGCTCTGTTACATCGTCCAATTGAAGAAAACCA
>JAOZRI010000406.1 GCA_029940235.1 Desulfobacula sp.
TAACTTGGTTTCTGCCCTTCAGGGTATTGCAATGTCCATCCAGCGATCGTAAGGTAAACATTCTGGAACGGGTAGCAGGAAATACCTTACTATCTTAGTTGTAAATACTCAGCAAACAAACAACCAGGAGGAGAAACAATGGAAATAAAGAAAATTTGTGTTTTGGGAGCAGGACTCATGGGAGCTGGTATTGCACAAACTGCTGCACAGGCTGGATTTGAAGTGAATATCAGGGATATGGAAGATCGTTTTGTGGAAAACGGCATGGCATCAATTCAGAGTAATCTTGACAGGGCTGTTTCCAAAGGAAGAATGGACAAGGATGAAGCTCAAAAGGTCATGGGCAGAATTAAGGGAACCATAGATCTTAAAAAAGCTGCTAAAGATGCTGATATGATTATTGAAGCTATTATTGAAGTCATGGAAGTCAAAAAACAGGTATATAAAGAACTTGATACTATCTGTAAAAAAGAGGCAATATTTGCTTCCAACACTTCCGGACTTTCCATTACAGAGATGGCAAGTGTTACCCAAAGAGCGGGTCAGGTAATTGGAATGCATTTTTTTAATCCTGTTCCTGTTATGAAACTTGTTGAATTAATAAAGGGTTTTTCCACCACCGATGAAACACTTGAAATTGCAAAAGCCTATGTTGAAAAAATTAAAAAAACTTCCATTGAAGTGCAGGAAGCTCCAGGGTTTGCTGTGAACAGGATTTTGTGTCCCATGGTCAATGAGGCTATTTTTGTTCTTGCAGAGGGCATTGCCAGTGCCAAGGATATTGATGATGGGATGATGCTTGGAGCCAACCATCCAATTGGCCCCCTTGCACTTGCTGATATGGTGGGCCTGGATACTATTCTTTTTGTCCTTGATGGATTTCATAAAGAGCTTGGAGAGGATAAATACCGTCCTGCGCCCTTACTGCGTAAGATGGTCAGAGCTGGTCATATTGGCAGAAAAAGCGGTAAAGGATTTTACGACTACACTAAATAAGTATGAATTTTTAATGTTTAATTCTTAATAAAGGAATTTAACCATTTTTTCAAATTAGAGTTTTCATTAATTTAAAACTAAAAATTTAAAATTTAAAACTATTAAGAGGTTAATATGGCACAAGTTGTTGCTGACAGAAGAGATGTAGATTTTGTACTCCACGAACAATTAAATGTAGCACAATTAAGTGAATTTGAAGAGTTTTCAGATTTTAATAAAAAAACCATTGATCTTGTGGTTTCAGAGGCAAGAAACCTTGCAGTTAAAGAGCTTTTAACCTGTATGAAGGAGACTGATGAGCAGGGATGCACTTTTGAAAATGGAGTTGTAAAAGTTCCCCAGGCTTTTCACAGAGTTTATGACCTGTTTAAAGAGGGTGAGTGGATTGCCATGTGTGATGACCCTGAGTATGGGGGGCAGGGCATGCCTTCCACCGTGGCCCTTGCTGCTAATAATTATTTTAATGGGGCAAATTATCCTTTTATGCTGCACAATATCCTGATCCATGGAGCAGGAAAACTTGTGGAGCGCTTTGGTACAGATAAGCAAAAAGAGCTCTTTCTGAAAAAAATGTACACGGGCGAATGGGGTGGTTCCATGCTCTTAACTGAACCTGAAGCTGGTTCTGATGTGGGGGCTTTAACTACAAAAGCCACAAAAAATGATGATGGTACATATTTAATTACAGGAAATAAAATTTTTATCTCCTCGGGTGATAATGACCTTGTTGATAATATAATTCATCCTGTGCTTGCCAGAATAGAGGGTGCTCCTGAAGGCACCGCAGGAATATCCCTGTTTCTGGTTCCAAAGTTCTGGATAAATGATGACGGAACCACAGGGGAATTTAATGATATAATCTGTACCGGTATTGAAGAAAAAATGGGAATCCACGGCAGCCCGACCTGTTCCATGGCTCTTGGAGGCAAAGGTCAATGCCGGGGGACTCTTCTTGGCAAAGAGAACAGAGGTATGATGGCAATGTTTGTCATGATGAATGAAGCAAGACTCCATGTTGGTATGCAGGGTTTTTCATGTGCCTCAGCCTCATATCTGAATGCATTGAATTATGCGCGTGAAAGGGTTCAGGGAAAACATCTCCAGTCTAGCAAAGATGCCCATGGTGTTCCCATTATCCAGCATCCAGATATCAGACGAACTCTTCTTACCATGAAATCATACTCAGAAGGCATGAGAAGTATTCTTTTTTATATAGGTTTGCTAGAAGACATGATTACAGTGGGCAAAGATGATGGTGAAAAGGCAAGAAACCAGGGACTTATTGATGTTCTTATTCCTGTAGCTAAAGGTTATATCACTGACAGAGCCTTTGAGATGTGCAGTCATGGTATCCAGATTTTTGGAGGATATGGATTTACAAAAGAGTATCCCCAGGAACAGCTGTTAAGGGATTGCAAGATCACCCAGATATATGAAGGCACCAATGGAATACAGGCCATGGACCTTCTTGCAAGGAAGCTGTTTCTTAATAAAGGCCAATCCTTTAAAGATTTAATGGAAGAAATTCAAAAGACCATTAATCAGGCAGCAGATATTAAAAGCCTTAAAAAGCTTTCTTCAAATCTTCACAAGGCACTTGATAGGTTAAAAGAGGTTGCACAAAACATCGGGCAAACTCTCAGGTCTGA
>JAOZRI010000069.1 GCA_029940235.1 Desulfobacula sp.
GCAGGGCATCTTCTATTGAGTATCCTCCTTCAAGAACAGCAATATCAGGTTTAAGCAGACGTGTGAGTTCAGCATATCCCTGGGCTGAAAAATTCATATTGGTCAAAGGATCAGTATAGTGGTTATCCTGCCCTGCTGAGTTTACAATAAGATCTGGTTTGAATTCATCAAGAATAGGTAATACACAATTGTTAATAACATAGAGATAGCCTTCTGTAGAAGTACCTGGAGGCAGTGGTATGTTCAAGTTTGAACCCTTTGCATTGGGTCCTCCAAGTTCATTGGGAAAACCTGAGCCTGGATACATGGTCCTTCCGTCCTGGTGCAGGGAGATAAACAGGATATCTGGATCATGCCAGAAGATATCATTGGAGCCGTCACCGTGATGGCAGTCTGTATCAATGACAGCTATTCTCTTTTTATTAAATTGTGATCTTATATACTCCACCATGATGGCTTCCATATTTATGTGGCAAAAACCTCTGCCGCCATGGGAAACTCTCATTGCATGGTGCCCGGGCGGTCTAACCAGTGCAAAACCTGTTGTTACTTCTTTATTTAAAACTGCGTTGGCAATGGCCTTGGCACCTCCTGCACTGATGAGATGTGATTCAGTAGTAACGGTTTTTTCATCGGGAACACAAAAGTGTGCCCGTCTGATATCATGGTCAGTTACAAGTTCAGGTTTATATTCAATAATTCCATCAATATCAAAAATACCCTCTTCTGTAACCTGATCCTGGGTATATAAAAGCCTCTCTTCTCTTTCAGGATGGGTGGGATCAATTGCCCAGTCAAATGCGGGGAAGAATACAAGACCTGTTTTGTTGACTGCTTTTAACATTATTACCTCATTAAATTATTGTATGACCTTTTCAAAACCTTTTATCAAACCTGGTTTAATCTGCATTTTTGTCCTGAATATTTTACCCCTTGGAGAAAAATTGCGTACAATATTAAACTGCTGAAATTCAACCACTTCCACTTCATCAAGATTCTCTTCACTGGCACCGGAATTCATAGCTTTCTCTTTTAACAGTGTGTGGGCAGTTTCAATTAATTCATCTTCACCAAATGTTTTGGAAATAGGTTCGGCAAAGTCTTCTTCATGGGCGGTTACAACACCCTGTTCTGTATCTGCATTTAAAGTGACTTCACAGGTAGTTCTGGCAAGGGCAGCACCAATGGCATTTGCCACGGATGATTCAGGTACAGCAATGGTTTCAATATTATAGAGTTCTTCTATTTTGTTTGCAAAATATCTGGCAGGCCCCCCAAGCAATAAGATCTTTTTGGGATCTATTTTATACCCTTCAAGAAATTCATGGACTGTATATACAGGTTTTGAGTTGATTTGCTTCATCATTTTAAATGTTTTCTTTAAAATAATGGAGCAGCATTGTTTGAATATTTTATCAGCTGCCTCAGTATCTGTCACACCAAGTTCGCCTGCAAGTGTGTGAATGCCTTGTTGCGCGCTGTCATGATCCCCTTCATCCATTAATCCCAGCACAATCAGGGCATCTGTAGGAGTTGGTTCAGGTCCTCCAAAAGCCATGGCAGCTCCTTTACGCTGGGGACCAATGACAATTTTTTTGTCTTTTATCCTGACAACAGAATCACCGCCAATGCCCTTTGAGTCTGTTCTAAGGGATCTTATAAGGCTCTTATATTGACCGCGTTTGATCCCGACAGGTTCAAGCAGAGGTGCTTTATCAACAAGAAAAGCAATATCAGTGGTTGTGCCGCCAATATCAAGAACAATGGCATCCTGGTTTTCAGGAGCATAGGGGATGGCCCCCATAATACTTGCAGCAGGCCCTGATAATACAGTCTGTCCTGGAAAATCCATTGAAGCCTCAAGGGACATGGTGCCGCCATCAGCTTTAAGTATCTGAATAGGTACTTTAAGCCCCTTCTCTTCAAGGGAAAGTTTTACAGCCTTAAAAAATGATTTATGAAGTGAAAATACAGCAGCATTTAAATGGGTAGTTGCAATTCTTCTGGGGAAATTCAGGTTTCCTGAAACATGATGACCCAGGAAAATTTTTTTAAAATACCTGTTTAAAACTCTTTTAATAAGTATTTCATGGCTGGGATTTCTAACACTGAATTTACTGACAACACCAACATATTCAATGCCGGCCTTTTCCATTTTTTTTGCAATATCTTCAATTTCCATCTCATTGACCCGGGCTTTCTGGCTTCCACGATGGTTGATGGAACCTGCCACACAATAGTAGTGATCTCCGGTTTTAAAGGCTTTTGGATCAATCCCGGGACCGGCAGATACAATCATTCCTACAGGGTTCATATTCTGCTGAACAATTGCATTGGTTGTCAATGTAGTTGAAATGACAACCCGTTTAATATCGTCTGGATCAACATCATCCAATAGTTTGGTAAAGCCTGAGAGGATTGTGTTGAAAAGATCTTCAGAATCTGTGGGAACCTTTACTTTTTTTTCAAGACCATTGCGGCTTAATAAAACAGCATCTGTGTGTGTACCGCCGACATCTATTCCTATTATCATTGCTACCTCTGTCTCTTTTATATGAAACACTCTGCAAACTAATCAGGTGTTTCACTCTTTGTTGTGGGCAGACTCTGGTGACAGACCAACTCTTCCCATGGCAGTTATTACAACTAATAAAAAGTGCTTCTTTGCCGCAAAAGCTTGTCAGAAAACCTGCGGCTTGTCAATTAAATTTTATCTTCTGTCGTGGTCTGTTACCTGCTTTTAACTTGAATTATCACAATATTTAATTTATTAAATAATAACACTGTTTACTTTTACAAATATATCGGTTTTTAAGGAGTTAAATTATGGCAATAATTGAGTGGGAAAAAAATGAATCCGTGGCTGTTATTAATATGTGCAATGGAGCGAATGATCAAAACCTTGAGTTTGCAACACTGATGCTTCAATGCTTTGATGAAATAATGGAAGATAAAGAGATTGATGCATTAGTTCTGACCTCCACCGATAAAAAATTTTTTTCCCAGGGAATTGATTTAAAGTGGATGATGCAGAAAATGAGTGATAAGGATTTTGACAGCATCAAATCATTTATGTATGCAATGAATACAATTTTTAAAAGGATACTGCTTATGCCGTTTCCAGTTATTGCTGCCATTAACGGACATGCTTTTGGCAATGGTGCCATGCTTGCATGCACATGTGATTTCCGATTCATGACAAAAGATAAGGGATTTTTCTGCTTCCCGGAAGTAGATGTTAATATACCTTTTCTTCCAGGAATGATTGCGTTTGTCAGAAAAGCTATTCCTGAATATAAATTTAATGAGATGATTCTGTCTGGTAAACGTGTGGTTGCCCAGGAACTTGAAGAGAGCCATGTGATTGTAAAAGCCTGTGACAACAAGGAACAGCTTGATAAAGATACCCTGGTATTTGCCAGAACTTTTGCCAAAAAACGACCGATTTTTGGTGAATTGAAAAAAAGGATGCACAAAGATATTATCAAAGTTATGGAAACCGAAGATGTAAAACAGATTGATTCCCTGAATCTGTTTATCCAGGATTGATATAAAAGGAAAATAGCGCTATGAAGATCACAATCATTACCACTGGCGGGACAATTGATAAAATATATTTTGACAGGATGAGTGACTATGAAGTTGGGGATTCTCTGGTTACAGCACTTCTTGAAGAGGCTAATGTTACTGCTGATTACAAAGTTCTCTCCATTTTAAAAAAAGATAGTCTGGATTTAACAAATTCAGATCGCACTCTGATTCGTGATACAATCCAAAAAGATAATACATCACATTTTGTCATTACTCATGGTACAGATACAATGCATTTGACGGCAGGTATGTTAAGAGGTATTTCAGGTAAGGTCATAGTGCTGACAGGGGCCATGCAGCCTGCAAGATCAAGATCAACAGATGCTATTTTTAATATAGGCTCTGCTCTTACAGCTGTGCAGCTTTTAAAACCTGGAGTGTATATTGCCATGAATGGACGTATCTTTCACGCGGGCAGATGTCACAAAAATCGAAAACAGAATTGTTTTGAAGAGATCAAAGATATGGACAGCACTCCATAGAGTGATCTGCCCGATTCTGGGTAGTCATTTAATCTTTGTATATTTTTCCATGAGTTTGATTTTAACAGGTTCAGGCACCATGTCACTGATGTCCCCGCCAAATTGTGCTGCTTCTTTGATAATTGATGAGCTTGTAAAAATCCATCGAAGCCCGGTCATTAAAAATACTGACTGCACTTCTTTGTTAAGTTTCCTGTTCATCAATGCCATCTGGAATTCACTTTCAAAATCGGAGATAGCTCTCATCCCTCTTATAATGGCTGCGGCATTTTTCATTTTGGCATAATCCACAAGCAGTCCGCCAAAAAAATCTACCTCAATGGTTCTTCTCCCGTTAAAGCTTTGTTTTGCCATTTCAACTCGTTCTTCCACCGTGAATAAAGCTTTTTTAGAGGGGTTATGCAATACTGCAATAATAACCCTGTCAAAAATATTCAGGGCTCGCTCTATAATATCTATATGGCCATTGGTTAAAGGATCAAAAGATCCTGGGTAGATTGCAACTGTTTCTTTGTGTGCCATTGATCAGCCTTTTTGTTTGTTTATGAAAGAGCCAATTGGAGCTCTACAGCTCTTTTTTTTGTTTATGGGTAAATATCCTTCAAAACTGCCTGCAACAGTTAAAAATGAAATAATTGTTTTTGAATATTTTTTTTGTCTGTAAATGTCAAGGCCTGTATCTTGAATATCAAGTTTTTCTTTATAAAATTGTTCAGTGATAATGGTGCTGTTTTTTTTCAGATTTTTGAAAAATTGATCTTTTTTAAAGAGATGTTCAATTAATTTGTTTCCATAGGGTGGATCCAGGAAAATAAAATCAAAGACTTGATCATAAAGATTTTTTGGAATGCCTTGTTTGATGATATCACAACAGAAAACTTGGGATTTGTAACCAAAATCGCAAAGTTGCAGGTTCTTATGAATAGTGTCGCAGGACAGATCCATAAAAGTGGCATGTCCGGCTCCCCGGCTTAATGCTTCTATACCAAGAGCTCCTGTTCCCGCAAAAAGATCAAGCACCCTTGCATTTTTTATTTGCGACCCAAGAATATTAAACACAGCCTCTTTAACACGATCTGCTGTGGGACGGATTTTAGATCCATGAATTTTGACAAGTTTTCTGCCTTTACAATCTCCGCTTATTACTCTCATTTGCGGATTGGCATACATACAGGATTATAGGGTTGGGGCATATCTGCAATATCTATAAAATCGTGCTCTACCATTATGGAAAGTCTCTCCACAAGGTTTTTCAATTCCCTTACATTGCCTGGCCAGTCATAGTCAGTAAGAAGCTGTAAAGCAGTATCAGACATGGTTTTCTTTTTTTGGGAAGATTGTTTGGATAATTTGTCAAAAAATGTATCCACAAGTATTGGAATATCCTCTTTCCTGTCCCTTAAAGGAGGTACATGGATGGGTATTACATTAAGTCTGAAGTAGAGATCCTGTCGAAAATTGCCAGTTTTAATTTCCTGTTCAAGGTTTTTATTTGATGAGGAGAGAAGTCTTACATCCATGTGAAGGGTTCTTCCTCCACCAATTCTTTGGAAAGTCTTTGATTCCAGTGTCCTTAGGATTTTTGCCTGGGTCTTAATATTCATATCGCCTACTTCATCAAGAAAAAGTGTTCCTCCAGATGCAAGTTCAAACTTACCTTGATTTTTTGATCTTGCCTCTTTAAAGGCACCTTTTTCATGGCCAAACAGTTCACTGTCAAGGGTATCTTCAGGAATGGCAGCGCAATTGATGACAATAAAGGGTTGTTCTGGCCTTAAACTCAATTGTTGTATTGTTCTTGCAACCATCTCTTTTCCTGTGCCATTTTCACCTGTAATCAATATGGATGCATCAGTGGGAGCTGCATTCATGACTTCACCATAAAGTTTTTGAACAGCAGGACTGGTACCTGTTATGGAGTTTTTTTCAATACTTTTTTTTCTTAGATATATATTTTCTTCTTCAAGCTTTCTAAAGTTTAGAGCATTATTGATAGTGATCATGACTTTATCAATGGATAGAGGTTTTTCAAGGAAATCATAAGCTCCTGATTTGGTGGCATCAACTGCAGATTCAATAGTTCCATGGCCTGTAATTATTACAACAGGAAGATGCGGGGATGTTTTTTTAATCTCTTTTAGAGTCTCTATTCCGTCCATACCCGGCATCCAGATGTCAAGAAGTACAATGTCAGGGGAGTGGGTTTCAATTTTTTTTAATGCTTCATATCCGTTAAAAGCATGCATGACCTCAAATCCATCGTCTGATAAAATACCTTCAAGAGATTCTATAATGCTTATTTCATCATCTACAATTAAAACGGCAGGATACATATTCACTCCTCAAGTCTTTAATTTTTAATCAATACCTAAAATATCACCAATCATATATCAAATCTCACAATCATACTGGCAGCTCAATAATAAATTTAGCTCCTTTTGGTTTGTTATCCTGAACTCTTATTACACCATTATGGTCAGAAATGATAGAGTGGACAATGGCAAGCCCAAGTCCCATACCTGATTTTTTGGTTGAAAAATAGGGCTCAAATAACTTTGTTTTCTCCTGATCTGATATTCCTTTGCCATTGTCACTGATTTCTATTCTCACAATTTTTAAGATTTCATCAAATGTAACAGTAATTAAAATCAAACCATCTTTTTTTATGGCATATACAGCATTGTCGATGAGGTTGATAAAGGCCTGTTTCATGTGCTGCCGGTCAAGTTTTAAAATAGGGATATTTTTGCCAAATTTATGCTTTAATTCTACATTATCAAGACTCTCCTGGTATAAAGCAATGCTTTCTATAACAATATTTTCAATTTTACATTGGGCAATGTTGGCATCGGGAAATTTTGCAAAGGCAGAAAACTGGTTTACAAGATTTCTGATTATATCCACATGCTCTACAATTGTATCAGCACAATTGGTAAAGATCTTGTCATTGATTTGATCACCATATTTGCGTTTCAGGCGCTGTGCTGATAGTTTTATGGGAGTTAATGGATTTTTTACTTCATGGGCAATTCTTCTTGCAACCTCTCTCCATGCAGCAATCCGCTGTGCTTTTTCAAGTTGGGTAACATCATCAAAGACAAGTACTGCACCAAGATTTTGATCCAGATCATTTTTTAATAAATTGAAATTAAGGGAAAAGTGTTTTGGGGTTCCTGAAATAGTAGCGGAAAGGGGGAATTCAAGGGTTTGATCCCCTTGAGATACCTGGGTATAAACTTTATTTGCAATTTTAAGATAATCAGCTTTTAAAATGGTTTTAAAATGGTTATTTAAAATATTTTTGGCTTGAATATCCAGCATGGATTCAGCAGCCTTGTTAATGGTTGTAATAATACCTTTGTTGTCTATGGCAATCACACCGGCAGAGATGTTTTTTAACACAATTTCAATGTATTGGCGGCTTTTTTCAAGTTCAAGGTTCTGAAGCTTGAGCATCTTTTCTGAGAGAGCAATCTGTTTTCTGCCAGTTGCAAGCTGTTCTGTCATGGAATTAAAAGATTTTATCAGTGTTCCGATTTCATCATCAGTCTCAAGATTAATTTTGTAATTTAAATCACCATCAGTGACCCGTTTAGTCCCCTTAGCAAATTCCATTAAAGGAATAGTAATGGAGTTTGCCAATTGAAATCCAAACCATATAGAGCAGAATACAACAAGGAGAGCAACAATTGAAAGTGCAATATAATATGATATCTGGGCAGGTTTTTTGGCAAGTTTGAGCTGTTGATACTCTTCCACCCCATTTAGAATAGATTTAAGGTCCTGGGATAATTCAGAAGGTACCAGTGTTGTAATAGCAATAAAAGCTGATGCTTTTTCAGGGGTTAAACCAAAGGGTATAGTTGTAATAGTTCTTAAATATTCGCCTTGTTTGATGTTTTGTGAAATTGTGTTGCTCAACAGCCCTTTTGGGATATTGGTTAATTCATTGCTGGTTAAAAGGCCAAAATGAAGATTTGTAAGTTCATTGGCAAGGGAGAGGCTCACACGCTTTGCATCTGTGGTATAAATTTCTACTGCATGACGGTTGAAAGCTCTCTGTATGACCTGGGTATATCGTGTCAGCTTTTGCTGGTTCTCTTTATCAAGAAGGTTGCGGGATTCGATTTGAAAGGCTGCTCTTTTGGCAAAGAATTCATTTCTCTCTTCAATATATTCATAAAGCTTTTGTCCCACAGCCAATGAAGAGTCTAAGGTCTGTTCAACAGTAGCATTAAACCAGAATGATGTACTTGTTGAGATAAAATGGATGGAAAAAAAGAAAAGGACTGTTGTGGGTAAAAGTGCAAGGACAATAAATGCTGTTATCAGTCGTGTTTTGAGTTTAAATCCGAAAATATTATTCTTTTTTTCATAGTATAATTTTGCAAGGTTTCTAAAAACAAGTAAAAGCAGGGCAAGCAGCAGCAGTAAATTGGTATTGATAAGAATAAACATCAATATGGTGCTGGAGAGGGGGAAATCGCTGCCAAAGTTGGTAATCTGGGTTTCAATAAAGGTCAGGATTCCAACAGTAATCAGGATGATGAAAATTAAAAGTAATTCTCTTTTTTTTCTGGTTTGTTCGTTTGCAGGTTGTTTTGATTCAGCCATATTTATATTTAAGGCAATATTAACATATCAAAATTTAATAGGTAAAATTAATAATATACCAATTTGTTTCAAAATCCCAGAAAGAGACAAAAAAGAGAACAGTGTGCATTGATAATGGCAAGGTGACTTTATCAAGTTTTGCCTTGATCCTCAGCTGGTATTTTTCTCCTTTAACAAGCTGATTTAAAGGCAATATTTTTAGATTATTAATTTGGGTCATCAAAGATTTTGCTTTTTCCAGTGATTGTACTATTACTGCATCTTTGTTTTTCCAGGATCTTAAAATTGAAAAGTTTTTCTTCAATGAATTATATTTTAGCGTGGATTTGATTTCAATATCTGATATCTTCTTATCAAACCATGATCCTTGAGTTTTATAAAGAGTTACATAAAATGAAAAGGTTGTAGGGATTCCATTTAGTATTGCCTGGCTTATTTTTGGGGTAAATGCTTTTTTAACATCAAAATATGTTAAAAGATCATCTCTTGTATTTGCAAGTTTTATATTTTCTATTACAGCATTTTTTTTTGCCAATGTCATGGCAGGTAATAAAAAACTAAGTGCAACACTAAGTGCAATAATTAATAAAATATTTGTTCTATGGACAAAAGGTTCTCTCATAATCAATTTAACCGTTTATCTTGTCGCCGGCCCTGTTTCCCAGGCATCTCTGTCTTTTAAAAGTTTTTTAATGAATAAATGATTCATTGAATGTCCTGATTTGTGTGTGACAATATGACCTTGAATGGGCATGCCAAGAAGTGAAAAGTCCCCAAGGCTGTCGAGAAGTTTATGCCTGACGAATTCATCGGGGTATCTTAATCCTTCTTTATTTAATATCCCATCTTTATCAATAACAATGGCATTGTCAAGACTTCCCCCTTTGGCAAGGGAAAATCTTTTTAAAAGCTCGAGATCTTTAACAAATCCAAATGTCCTGGCTTTGCTGATTTCTTTACCAAAATTATTTTTGGCCCTGTCAAATACAATTTCCTGTTTTCCTATTAAATCATGGCTAAAGTCAATTTTACAGGTGATTTTAAAACTTGATTCCGGATATATAATCACTGATTTATCATTTTCTATTACTTCAACTTCTCTTTTAACGATTATAAAGTGCTGTGGGGCTGCCTGTTCCTTTATACCAGCTTTTTCAATGAGTTTCGTGAAAATCCAGGCACTTCCATCCATTATGGGTATTTCATAATCATCAACTTCAACAAGGGCATTGTCAATGCCAAGTCCTGCAAAACTTGCCATTAAATGTTCAATGGTTGATACAATGGCACCAT
>JAOZRI010000070.1:0-7127 GCA_029940235.1 Desulfobacula sp.
AAAGCAAAACAGAAAAAGAAGGATAAATCATAGGGCAGTTTAAAAAATCAAAAAGCGACAGAACGTTATGGAATAAAAATCGGTGTTGTGTAACAGCTTGCCCCCGACGCCTGTCCCCCCAAGATATTGCCCGGTTTCTGATTAGGAGAAACTCCCCCAATAAATCAGTGCCTGGTGCTTGAAGAAAGTAATGTTTTATAATATTTTTAATTTTCGGGCTTTTATTCCTGCTTGGACCCTGTTTTTCACACCAAGCTTGGCAAACAGGCTTTTATTGTAAAACTTTACCGTGTTAATGGAAATAAATAATCTATCACCAATTTCACTGTTGGAATGTCCATGTGTCATCATTTTTAATATATCTGCTTCTCTAGGTGTAAGGCTTTCCGTTGTGCTGATGGGAATATTCCCCTTTGGAAGGCTTGTGGGCTTTGCAATACCGCAGTGCTCGCACATTGTGACGGCATAATCCACTACAAGCTGGTCTTTTGCACTTCCCAGGGCCATGAGCATGTCAGCAATATAGGGAGAGAAAATGATAAATTGCTGAATATATTTTTCCGGCATGGCAAAACATAGGGCAAGCTCCAATATCTCGATGGCTCTCTTTCTTTCACCCATGGCATCAAGGGCAGCCGCCCGAAGTATATCAATTCTCAGGACAGGTTCACGTCTTTGACGTTTGACAGAACGGGGTCTCAATGCATTTAAAAGAGAAAACGCATCTTTGTATCGACCCTGGTCAATGAGCAAATGGGCCTGAATCAGGCAGTCTGATTCAAAGCTGTCGGAAAATGGTTCTTGAATATTAAGATTTCTTGCCTTAGACCATTTTTGGGCAATAGGCTGATTATCCTGAAACAGTGCCAGTCTTGCCATTTCGCTTTGGGCAATGCTGACAAAATGGGGACTGCCCATATTTTGGGATTTTAGCAGGGCTTTTTCCATGGTGTGGGTTGCAGTTGATTCGCGACCTATGGCATGGAGAATATAAGCCATTTGAACATAAACTTCATACTTGAAAATATTCAACTGAGTATCCTCAAGGTATTCAAGTGCTGAATCAATATTTTCCAGGGCATTTTCCAGCTCATTTTTAAAATAATAAATTTTACTTTTCATAAGGTAGTAGTCTGCCCTGAAGGGCAGGCTGAATATACCGGCTTGCTTTATTTTTTGTATCTCTTCATACCATCTTGTTTCCGCCCTTGACATGTGACCCATGATGATTTCAATTTCAGTATATGATTTTAAAGTGTTGAATACACCAAAACTTATCTTCATCTCTTTATATAATTTAAGATT
The DNA here is from genome assembly GCA_029940235.1 of Desulfobacula sp. Lineage (GTDB taxonomy): Bacteria > Desulfobacterota > Desulfobacteria > Desulfobacterales > Desulfobacteraceae > Desulfobacula. The sequence goes on from JAOZRI010000070.1 coordinate 1,306, forward strand.
ATTCATGACAGGGCTCATGGCTGGCGCAACATCCCCCATATTCATGTGAAGCCAGGGGACAAAATCCGCCAGAAAAAGGTAAACAAGCCTGTTTTCAACACCGATATTGCCAAGATCATTGTACAGAGTCTCTATGTCAAAGCATTGAGTGCCCTGGGCAAGAGCTTTGGAATGTTTGGCAACTATCCATAAATCCTGTGCAGATTTCTTTTTTTTGCCTGAATACTTTTGCATCAGGTGTGGTCTATCTCTCTTCAGGTTCTCCATCAACTGGCTGGCCTGGATCAGGTCCCACTGGGTGATAAAGATTAACAAGCGGTAAACCTGCAGGATAAAAGATTCCATATATATTTTTTGGGGAAGTTTATTTAACCATCTTAAGGCTGAAACAAATTCACAACTTACAATATAGATCATTAGATAATCTTCCATCAAACTAACAATAAAATCCATGTCCCTGGAAGCCCATGCATGATAAAAAGCTTCTTCAATACAATGGTTTTGTGCATTCCACAGGGCAGCTTTTTTATTCTGGGACACAATATCTTCCTGCCGGGTTTTCATTAAATGCTTTTTAAGGAATTCAGCAAACAGGGGATGATATCGATACCACTCATGGGCAGGATCCATGGCAATGATGAAGATATTGTTCTGTTCAAGTTCTTTAAGAATTTCATGGGTATTATCAAGGCCGGTTATTTCACGACACAGATCTGCATTAAATCTGTTTAAAATAGATGTTTTGAGCAAAAAAGTTTTAACATTTTCAGGCTGTGCATTTAACACTTCATTCTTTAGATATTCGCTGACAACAGGGTTGCTGCCCAGCGAAGAGACATTGAGCAGGTCTGAAGACGGATGCTGATGTGCGGCAAGGCCTGCAAGCTGGATACCCGAAGCCCACCCTTCTGTTATCCTGAATATACTCTGGATCTGATCAGAAGGTAGATCCAATTGCATTACATCCTTAAAAAAAACAGCCACCTCATCTTGTCTAAACTGCAAATCATTTGCATTGACTTCAGTTATATGATTTCTTGCCCTTAACCGGGATAAGGGCAAATAGGGTTCAGAACGGCTTAAGATCACCAGGTGTAAAGAACGGGCAGCATATTGCACAAGGTGGAAAACTGCATCATGGATTATTTTGTTGTTTATGACATGATAGTCATCCAAAATCAAAAAAATTTCTTTTGTGTGTTGGGAGAATGCATCTAAAATTTTAGCTGTCACTTTCAGACCGGAGAGATTTGCTTGTCCCTGAAGAAAAGGGCTCAAGGCTTTATCGATTTTATTGCCGTGGCCCAGAAGAGCAGTTAAAAGATATCTAAAAAAAAGATCAGGATCATTATCATATTCATCAAGAGAGTACCATGCCACTGCATTTTTATACTGTTTAAGCCATTGTGTTGTTAAAAATGTTTTACCAGATCCTGCATGACCGCAGACAAGAATCAAAGGGCGGTTCTTTCCTTGTTCAAGCCTGTCAATTAAACGTTGTCTGTTTACCATATTCCGTCTTAACGGTGGAGTAGTAATTTTTGTTCTTATGAGCATCAGGAAATCCTTTAGACTATTTAAATCATTTTTAATTTACGCGCTTTAATTCCTGCCTGTACTCTATTTTTCACATCTAATTTGGCAAACAGATTTTTATTATAAAATTTAACTGTATTAATGGAAATTAATAATTTTTCGGCAATTTTATTGTTGGAATATCCATAGGCGATCATTTTCAGTATATCAATTTCTCTTGGTGTAAGGCTTTCCATGGTACTGATGGGGATGTTCTTTTTTGGCAGGCCTGAAGGTTTTTTTATGTTGCAATGTCTGCATATTGCAGCAATATATACCTTTACAGCAGGATCTTTAGCATTCCCCATAACCATAAGTATGTCTGCAATGTGAGAAGAAAATATGATAAAGTGCTGGATATAATTTTCCGGCAAGGCAAAACACAAGGCAGCCTTTAATATCTGAACAGCTTTTTTTCGATCTCCCAAACCATAATGGGCTGCTGCCAGAATGATATCAATCTTCAAAACAGGTTCATGTCTCTGACGTTTCAGCGATCTTGACCTGAGTTTCTCAAGAAAAGGTATGACTTTTTTATAATCGCCTTGTTCAAGCCATAGATGGGCATTGACAAGAGAATCAAATTCAAAATTTTCTGAAAATGGTTCATTAATGTCTATGTTTCTTTTTTGGGACCATTTAAGTACAAATACTAAGTTACCCTGCAGCAGGGACAGTTTTGCCAGGGCACTTTGTGTCATGCCTGCAAGATAGGAGCTGCCCGTGCTTTTGGCTTTTGTCCTTGCTTTTCCCATGGCATGGAGAGCTGTGGTGGAACGACCCATTGCCTGGAGAATAAAGGCCATATTAATATGGGCATCACATTTAATAAAGTTCAACTGAGTCTCTTCAAGGTATTCCAATGCCGACTCACTGTTTTCCAATGCTTTATCAAGATTGTTTCGCAAATAATGGATAATTGCCATCATGATATAATAATCAGAGCGGAAAGGCAGATTGGAAAAACCAGCCTTTTTTGCAATGTCCAGTTCTTTTTTCAATTTATTCCGGGCCCTGGACATATGCCCCATGGTTATATCAATTGCAGCAGAAGATCTTAACTGGTTGAAAAAACCAAAACCTATTTTGTTTTTTCTGTAAAACCGCAGGCTGTCTTGTGTCGGATTGACAGCTTTTACCACATCTCCTTTTTCCATAAGATTCCAGGAGATATGATCAGATAAATACATTCTGATATATTTATTTGCTGCACTGATAGTTGTTATATCATCATAAAGCTCATCCACGTCATGACCCTTGGGATCTTCAAATATAGCTATGGAACGTCTGGCAACTATCCATAAATCCAGTGCAAACTTTTTCTTTAAACCACTGTATTTTCCCAATAGTTTTTGTTTTCGTTTTGCTATATCTTTCATCAACAGGTTGGCTTTGCTTAAATCCCACTGGCTGACGGCAAGAAGCTGACGGTAAATCAATAAAATAAGGCGATTTTGCAGTATTTCGTCTGGAAGTTTATCTAACCAGCGCTGGCTTAATACAAACTCGCAACCCAGCAGGTAAATCATGAGGTGATCTTCAATCAGGTCACAAAGAAAATTTATGTCTTCTGATAAATTAGCATGGTAAAATGCATCTTCAAAAAAATGATTTTTAGCATTCCACAAAGCTGCCGTTTTATTCAAAGATGGAATAATCTCTTTTTGAGTTCTGAAAAGATGATTTTTTAAGGATTCGGCAAACAAGGGGTGGTAGCGATACCACTCATGTGCAGTATCTAAGGCAATGATAAAAACATTGTTTAGTTCAAGTTGAGCAAGAATTTTGCCTGAATTTTCCTGGCCCGTGATTTCTTTGCATAAATCAGCATTAAATCTATGCAAGATGGATGTCTTTAATAAAAAAATTTGAATTTTTTCAGGCTGAACCTTAAATATCTCATCTTTCATATATTCATTGACAAGGGGATCATGTCCACGGGATAAGGTTTTCAACCATTCAGTAGAAGGATACTTCTGTAATGACAGCCCGGCAAGCTGCAATCCTGAAACCCATCCTTCCGTTGCTTTAAAGATTGTTTGAACTTGATTAGGCAAAAGATCCATATCAAACACTTTTTTAAAAAAATCATCTGCCTCATGCCGGCTGAATTGCAGGTTGCCGGCATTAATTTGTGTAATATGGTTCCTTGCCTTTAAACTTGACAAAGAAAATGGCGGTTCTGAACGACTTATAATTACAAGGTGCAAAGATTTTGGTGCATATTGAATCAGATAGGAAATCCTTTTGTGAATAGCGCTGTTACTGATAACATGGAAATCATCCAGGACTAAAAAAATATTTTTTTCATGTCTGTCAAACTCATTAACAACTCTGGTCATTGCCTTTTGCCCGGAAAGAGCTCTCTGCCCCTGAAGAAATGGACTAAAGGCTTTATCGAATTTTTCACTGTGGTTGAGAAGAGAAGTTAAAAGATATCTAAAAAAAAGATCAGGATCATTATCATTATCGTCCAGGGAATACCAGGCTACTTTATTTTTATGGGAGTCTAACCACTGGGTTGCCAATGAGGTTTTACCTGATCCTGCCTGACCGCAGATAAAAATCAGGGGCCGACCCTTTCCTTGTTCAAGAGTATCAACCAGATGCTTTCTTTCAATCATTGTCCGCCTTAAAGGAGGCATGGTCAGCTTTGTTTTTATAATCATAAGTTGAACCCTCTAAAAATATGACATAGGGTATTTTTTTTATCAAGTCAAGCTATCATTTTTATCTAAATTTAAAATACCATCGACAGGCTGTTACGGAATGCAAATTTTTTCAAGTTCAAGGCGGAAAATAAATTTAACCACAGGCATACATAGGGTATTCCGAGGATTAAATTGATTTTGCCAACGCAGAAATTGGGAAAATTGGGGTTTCGTAACAGCCTGTCGAGGTAATGCCATTAATTTAAAAAACCGAATAACCACAATGGGATCTGATTTCCCATGGAGGATTCAATGCCATCGACAGCGAGAAAACTATCTTTTTGATTCTTTATCTGTTTTGTATCTTTTGATGGTCCGCCTATTTCAAATGTAAATTTATCATCTACAATAAAATCTCCTTTCTCATGATAATGCACTTGATGATTGATTGATAATTGAGAGACAAAAAAACTCTCCCTGATGGAACCAATATCTCCTTTTGTGCAGAGGGATTTAAATAAATTTGGATTATTTAAAAATAATTTATTGGGTTTATTTATACTTTTAAAAGATTTTGCTCCTCTTATGATATGGATTAAACATCCTTTTTGCATATATTCCAGATATTTGGACAGAGTTGGCCAGGAAATTCCTGCAGCAGAAGATAATTTTGACTTGCTCAGTTCATAAGGTGTAGTTGTACATAACATATAAAGAATTTTTTTGAGAGTATCTCGTTTATCAGAATCTATATTGAATATTGTTGTCAAATCAACGTCAATTGTTGTGTTAATAACTTCAAGCAGCCTGTTATTATAATCCGGGATAGATTCCTTAAAAAAAGGATATGCTCCATAATTCAAATATTTCTTAAAATGTTCAAGTGGTCTTATATTAGAAGTTATCTCAAAAGAAATCTCTTCATGATTTTGTAAAATATCCTTTAGATTATAACTATTAATAGTTGCAATATTTGAAAACATTAGAAATTCACGAAAAGAGAGTACAGGCATATTATAAATGGATGCTCTTCGGGATAAATCGGAAGATTCATGATCAATAACCATTGCTGATGAACCGGAAAAAATTACGTTCAATTCAGTAAAATCATAGATTGCTTTAATATGCTTTGCAAAATTTTTTATTTTATGGATTTCATCAATCAAAATAAGTTTGCCGCCATGGATATAAAATTCATTTGCCAATTCAGACAAATTTTCTCCAATTAATGCTGGATGGTCACAGGATATATATAATTTTTGGGGAATTTTGAATTTTGAGTCTTTAGCATACTGATGCATTAACGTAGTTTTACCAGCACCACGGGCGCCCCTGATTCCAATGATTTTGCTCTTAAAATCTATAGTATTATAAAGTGTTCTTTTGATGTTTGGAGCTTTTTTTGATAAAAATTGTTTTGATAATTTATATACAATTGTTTTCATAATACCTCTCAAATATATTTTATATTTAATCGAGTTTACTATAAAATATATTTTATAGCAAACACATTAAAATAGGAGCTGATAAATCAAATATGAAATTATATTATTGTCCCCATTCAGTAACCATTTTTTTCAGATTGGTACAATCAAA
>JAOZRI010000070.1:7227-9919 GCA_029940235.1 Desulfobacula sp.
GACGGACTATTTAGCCGCAATAGATAGATAGCAATGGAAAAAGTACACAGTTCTGCAATTGGAATTGACAGATAGATACCAATGTCACCCCAAAAATGGGAAAAAATAAAGAGAAATGCTATTGGAAAGGCCATACTCCTGCATACTGCTATCAGGCTGGAGTGCAATGGTTTGTGCATGGTGGTGAAATACTCTGAAATTAACAGATTTGTGCCATTAAATAAAAATACCGGCCAGAAAACGGTAAAAAAAGCCAGTACAATGGCTTGGGTTTTTTCAGTCTCTGTGTCCAGAAAAAAATCAATGAGCAGGTTTGGGGCAAGAAATATCAGGAGGATAATAGATACACCTACCAGAAATACACAAATTCCAGCAATTCCAAGAAAGGATTTTATACGTTTGGAATTGCCGGCTCCGAAATTTTTGCTCAAAATAGGCTGCATGGCATCGCAGACCCCGTAGGAGATCATGTTTCCCATAAACAGGATATAAGTCACAACAGTGAATGCTGCAACCCCGTCTACTCCCATTCTCGCAATCATCACTCTGTTGAAAACAAATATGAGAATGCCTGAGGATATATCATTGATAAATTCTGAAAAACCGTTATATGCAGCGCTTAAAATTTCTTTTACACGCCCTTTTTTCCAGACAAGTTTTAAACTCGAATATTTGATAAAAAGAGGAATGCATATAAATGCTGTGATGGCATAGCTCAATCCCGTAGCCAGGGCAGCACCTTCAATTCCCATATCGAACATAACGATTAAAAGCCAGTCCAGGAAAATATTGATTACAGCAGAAGCTGTAAGCAGACCCGAGGCAATGACCGGGTATCCATCCATACGTATGAAAACTGCAAGACAGAGATAGATCATCAGAAAAGCTTCAAAGGGAAGAATGATCATGATATAGGTTTTAGCCGTATCTGCCAGCACAAGATCACGCACACCCAAAAAATGGATCAGCTTGTCTGCAAACAGCAGGCCGAACAGAGTGGCAAAAAGACCAAAGGCAACCGTTACCACCAGGGTGTTGGTAAAAATTGCTGAAGCATCAATTGTTCTGTCCTGACCCAGGTATTTACCGCAAATAACTGCACCACCAGTGGAAAGCATAATTTCAACACCTCCCACAAGCATCCAAAAAGGGAGACACAGATTCACTGCCGCCAATGCAGTGGTGCCAACATAGTTTCCAAGGAAAGCTGCATCAATAAGAGAAGCCGATGACATGGTAACCATTCCGAAAACAGAAGGGATAGCATAATAGAAAAAAACCGGGAGGGTCTTACCGGATAACACATTCATTTTTTTCATGTTGCTTTCCTCATTTTTTTAATTTACGTTTATATTATGAGGGGCTATTTAGGATTTATTTAGTGCCTGATGCATTAAAATTGCGTTTTCCATTGAGTTGTTCTCCTTATTTTTGTTGATATAAAATATACCTGCCTGAATTATTCAAGTCTACACTCAAAAGGGTAAAAGTATGGGTGGAATGGAATAAGATCATTGAAAATTTCACTGGCATGTGCCATACTTTTTACTGAAATGACAGCATCTGATTTGAGAAATATTTATTAGGGTCAATACTTATGCTCATAACAACAAAACTGACTATGCTGTTTTTAAAGGATAGGAGTACCAGACAAAAGTCAAACCCTTTTTATAATTTTTACCCCAAGCCCTCTTCTTTTCCATTTTTTTTAAAAAAACACTCGATACTACCCTTTGGTGGGTAGTAATGCCTTTTTTTTCTCTCCATAATGCTTTCAACTTAAATCGAAACCAAATTTCCCATAATGGGGACTTTACCAAAAACGACCACACAAAGGAGAAAACTATGATCATTGTTGGAGAACTAATCAACGCCTCCCGTAAATCTGTTAAAGCAGCCATTGAGGCTCAAGATAGTTTGATGATACAAAATATAGCCGATAGCCAGGCTGCCTCCGGCGCCAGCTATATTGATGTGAATGCTGGCGTGTTTGTAGAAAAGGAAAAAGAATATTTAAACTGGTGCATCGATAACGTTATCGAGGTAACCGATCTCCCGGTTTGTATCGATAGTTCCAATGGTGCTGCTATTGAATCGGCATTAGCCCATTTTCAGGAAAAATCAAACGCAGTCCCTATGATTAATTCTATTTCCTTGGAAAAAAAACAAATGGATCAACTGTTACCGTTGATATCTGGAACAGATTTAAAGATCGTGGCTTTGTGTATGAGCGATGACGGAATGCCGAAGACAGTGGAAGAACGTCTGAGTGTTGCGGAACAGCTGGTAAATGTATTGGTTCAGAATAACGTTAAGATTGAGAATATCTATATCGATCCTCTTGTTCAGGCCATTAGTACCGATTTCTCGCTTGGAAACGCTTTTTTAGTCACTATTGAAGAAATTACCAGTCGATATGAAGGAATTCATACCATGTGCGGTTTATCCAATATTTCCTATGGAATGCCGAACCGTAAATATCTGAATCGGACTTTTATGTCCATGGCCATTGCCAGAGGATTGGATGGAGCGATAGTCAATCCTCTGGATCAACAAATGATGGCAACCATTACGTCTGCAAATACCTTGGCCGGAAAAGATGAGTTCTGCAGGAATTATTTAAAAGCGTATCGAGCAGGAAAACTGGACGAGTAAGGTAGATAATGCCTGGAAAAGAGGAACAATAATATTC
>JAOZRI010000071.1:0-6479 GCA_029940235.1 Desulfobacula sp.
CAATGCCTTATTGACCTGTTCAAGGCCTTCATAATAGCTGCTGGATTTTCTAACATGAATCTCCTGACCACTCAAGTCTGAAATATCTTTAACAGGTGAACTCTTAGGACCGGTAACCAGGATTTCATTTATACCTGTTGCAATAGGGTTACTAAAATCAACCCGTTGCAGTCGTTTTTCCGTTATGGTTAAATTCCCCACTGCAATATCCCCAAAACCTTCTGCTAAGGCTGGTATCAGTCTGTCTCTTGATGTGGGAATAAAAAGAACATTAACTTTAAGATGGCGTGTTTTTAATTGCTTGTTAATCGTTTTTTCAAACACTTTGACCATTTCATACGATGCACCTCGCTGGGTGGCTTTATCGAGAAAATAAAATGTTTTACTGTAAGGGATCAAGACCCGGATGAGGCGATTGTCAACCATTTTTTCGAAATCACCCAGCCATTTTTTATTTACCTCCAGACTGGCAGCCTCTTCAAAATCTTGCACTGCAAAGGTATGGAAGGGTAAAAAGGTACCTATCAATAAAGCCAGAGCTGATATCAGCATACTTTTGTAAATTATTGTTTTTATTGTTTTCATTATATTTGACCACTTGTCTGGAGTAAAAGCTTAAAAACTTCCATGGCATATGAAAATTCAAACATATTCAAAATATAAATTAAAATAGAGCCAATAAATTGTCAATAAAATATTATTTAGATGAATACCATCAAAAAACGAGTCGCGCAGATTTAAAAGGAAACAAGGAAGAAAAAGGATATTGACCAACCTGACTTGAATAGGTATGATTGATTAAATATTTAATTAAGTATTAATCATATATGAAAATTCCTCTATTAAAAGACCATCATACACATCCATCATTTTATGCTACTTTAAGCACTTGCCTTGACTTGCACTCTGTTAAGAATAAACAGGAAGCATTATCATTGATCAATAAAAACCAGGGTGAACTTGTGGTAATTCGTGGCTGGAATAGCAGTTACTATAAATTTCAGGATGAGGAGTTAGACAATTTACCACCGGTATTGATTTGTGACATTTCACTTCATAATTTTTTACTGAATAAGCCAGCTCGTAAAATTTTGAGCCCTTCATATAAAAATATAATTGATAAGATGGATGATAAAAGCTGGACAGAAAAAAATTTAAATAAAATCTTTAAATTTATCGCCAGCATCAGGCCGTGCAGTGATCATACTATCAAATCGTTTTTTGATGATCTGCTGTTAAAGCATGGAATATGGTATGCAGAAGATATGCTTTTAGCTGACAATGAGGTAATTAATTGTTTTCAGAGAACAGGGTATTTACAAAGAACTAAAGTTTGGGCAGACATAGAGACCATTGATCATTTAAATATGGAAGAAAGACAGGTGGTACATGGAATAAAATTATTCCTGGATGGTGCAATAGGAGCTAATACAGCAGCTATTAAGGGTGGTTTTCTTTCAGGAGATAAGGGAATATTAATATACTCAGATAAGCAGCTGTTTACGACACTGACTACATTGAGCAAGTTTGACAAACCTGTTGCCATCCATGCAATTGGAGACCTTGCTACAGATCAGGCAGTTAGAATTTTGACAGATATATACAATTTAACAGGCCATATTCCACAGATCCGTATTGAACATTGTCAATTTATTTCTCAGCAAAATGCAAAAAAGGCAAAAGCTTTGGGAATTATTTTATCCATGCAGCCAAATTTCAGTAGTGATTCTCTTCAATATTCAGATAGATTGTCCAAAGAATATTGCAAATACAACAATCCGTTTCGCATGCTCATAGACAAAGCAGGCTTTGTTCCGGGTAAGAATTTAATTTTTGGGTCAGACGGAATGCCCCATGGAGTACAGTTTGCCTTGGAGCAATCCCTATTTCCAGCATTTCCCGGTCAGGTATTAAGCGTAGAAGAATTCATCAATGGATATTGCATGCCTGATAGAACAAATGGCTATATACAGATAGAGATTAATGAAGCAAAAAGAACGGTTTCAACAAAAGTAGTCGCAAACAGTTAAGATCCCCAAGGCCACTGTTATGATGAGACCTTTAAAGTTTATTCATGCATTGGCGACATTACAACCAGCATAGATGCTATGACTCTTATGCCGGAAGACACTTGAACTAATTAATGAGTTTAAGCATTAATGGTACTGCTGTCATGGTTCCAATGGATGATCCAAGATTAGTGAAAATTACCACAAGAAGAATTCTTGTTACATTGTTGTGCCAGAATCCTTTTATGGATACAATATCTTCAGGAATTGACTCAAGGTCTTTTACTTTGGGTTTTCGTACAAATGCTTCTACAAGTCCCGATACCCAGCCTGCTGCTATCATGGGATTTAAAGATGTTAAAGGAGCTGCAAGAATAGATGAAATAATGGTAATTGGGTGGGCAAGTGCACAAGTTGCCCCGATGCCAGCAAAAACACCATTGGCAGCAATCCAGATCCAGATCATATCTGTACCTGCATTTTTGCCTTCCATTAAAAATCCTGTCACAAACAGTAGTAAAATTGCTGCGGGAATTGCCCATTTTAAAATTTTTCCAGCATTACCGGCTTTTGGAATCTGGTTTAATGCCTCAATATCAATTTTCTCATCACTTGCAAGATATTTTTTAATTCCCGGAGCATGGGCAGCACCCACCACTGCCACAATCTTTTCTCCAGGGGCAGTTCTGATTTTTTCTGATAGAAACTGGTCTCTTTCATTGATCAGGGATTTTTCAATAATGGGATGTGTTTTTTTTACATCAGATAACAGGGTTTGAAGGATATCTTCCTGCTTCATATTTTCTATATCTTCTTCACTTATTTCATCTGAAGCACCAAAGGAAAAAATAAAGGAAAACATCAATTTTAATTTTTCCCACACTCCCATACCCCTCCACACCCTTGAAAGGGTGATCTGGATTTCACGATCAGAAGGAACAATCAAAGCCCCACACTCATCTGCAGCCTTTATGGCATTTATCATCTCCTGACCAGGTTTAATACCAAATTTATCAGCCATTTTTTTCTGAAATGAAGCCAGAAGAAGATTAACAAATAGAAGTAATGCTTTTTTTTCTTTGATAATCTTTACAATATCCATGTTACGCCATCTATCAGCATCCTTAAGTGATGCAAGGCGGGTCTGGCAGAGTTCAACACAGACAGTGTCTGGATTTTGCTCCTGGATTGTCTCTTCAACAAGTTCAGCACTCTGCCTGGAGACATGGGCAGTACCAATTAAAAGGATCTCTTTCCCATTGCAGGATATCGTGTCTATCATATTGTTATTTTTATCTGGATTATTGTCCATGTACTTAATATTTGCCTTTCAAATCAATTTATAGATAGATTTGTATTATAACCACTATATTTTTCATGGCAATAAAAAATCATTTACTGGCAGAGCTGTTACAGTTAATAGACAATCAAGTATGGATTTTTATTTGACACTAAAAATCTGCATTGATACTGTGGCATCATAGACGGTAAAGGAGGTAGTCAATGTCAGATTATGATGTGGTCGTTATAGGTGCAGGAAATGGCGGGCTTACATCCGCACTTACCCTTGCGAAAAATGGACTTAAAGTACTGCTGCTGGAAAAGCATAACATCCCCGGGGGGTGTGCAACCAGTTTTATAAGAGGAAGATTTGAATTCGAGGTTGCCCTGCATCAACTAAGCGGCCTGGGAACCAAAGAATTTCCAGGCCCGGTCAGGAGTACTTTAGAAGAACTCGGTGTCATGGACAAGCTTGACTTTGTTAAGATGGATAATCTTTACAGGGTTGTTATGCCGGGTAGTCTTGATATCAACCTGCAAGCCGACCGGAATAAAGTTACGGCTGTATTAAAAGAGCAATTTCCCAGAGAAGCTCAAAATATTGATCAATTCTTTGATTTTCTCTACGAACACGTAACACAATGGATCAACGTAAAGATATTCCACGACCCTGAAGCCTCCAAGGATAAATATCCTAACTATTTCAAGCATGCATTAAAATCAACCCAGGAAATATTGGATAAGTTTTTTCAAGACCCTCAACTGCAAACTGTTATCAGTATCTACTGGTCATACATGGGACTGCCTCCTTCAAAACTTCATTTTGGCCAGTTCGCAGTGACGCTGTGGGCCTATATAGAGTTTAAACCCTGGCATCTCAAAGGAGGCTCTCAAGCGCTTTCCAACGCCCTGCTTGACTCTTTTCTGGAGAATGGCGGTGATGTCCGGTTTAATTGCGGGGCAAAAAAAATCAATATATCCCATGGCAGTATCACAGGAGTGATAACTGAGAAAGGAGATGAAATCTCTGTGCAAAGGGTGGTTTCCAACGCAGGAACACTTAAAACATATGTTGACCTGATTGATCCTGAACATGTTCCAGAATCCTTATTAAACGAACTTGGTGCAAGGTCTGTGGGACCCTCTTTTGTAACCCTTTTTATTGGCTTTGACTGTGAACCTGAAAAGCTGGGTATTTACCATGCAACAAATTTTATTGTTAGTGATACAGATGCTGACAGAGCTTACAGGACAGCTAAAACAATTAACAAACCTGAATATTCACTGTTTACATGTTATGATGTGGATGATCCTCAATTTTCTCCTGAAGGTACTTGCCAGGCTTCCATGGTGGCTCTATCATATGCTGAACCCTGGCTTACAATTCCACCCATGCAGTATTTTGAAACCAAAAATGAGTATGCCAATAAAATGCTGGATCTGCTCGGCAAAGTCTTTCCAGATGCAAGAGATCATATTGAAGAGATTGAGGTGGCAACGCCTATAACCCATATGCGCTATTTAGGGCACCCCGGTGGTGCTGCATATGGGTTTGACCAGTATGCTAAAGATTCAGATCTTTTTATGAATCGTAGATCACCCATTAAAGGCCTTTTCCATGCAGGAGCCTGGTCAGGCAGTGGCGGAGGCTTTCAACCGACTCTGACGTCGGGTCCCTCAGCAGCCAGGCAAATCCTCAAGTCAATGAAATAAAAAGGAGTTAACAATGAGCACACAGGCTATTAAGACTCAGATTGAAGGATATAGTGAAATACAACGAGAGATCCAAGTTTTAAGAAAATATGCTGTGGACAGGAGTGCTGGGCGAGGAGAAGTTGCCAGAATCATAAACCAGCTGCACCCAAAAACCTTAAACCTGAAGATTTCACAAATCAGGAAAGAGACCAGTTCTGCAACCACATTCAGGCTTGTCTCCCAGGATCTGTATCTGCCCCCTTTCCAGGCCGGACAGTATATTAATCTCTTTGTGGAGATAGGTGGCATAAAAACCAGTCGTCCTTACAGTATCTCTTCTTCCCCCAGCCAGTCAGGTTATTACGACATAACTGTACGTCGTGTAAAGGATGGTTTTGTCTCCACCTTTCTTTTGGATAGAGTAAAGGTGGGTGATATCTTTCAGAGTACATCGCCGGCAGGGCAATTTTATCATAACCCTCTTTTCCATGGCCGGGATCTGATTTTTATAGCCGGGGGCAGCGGTATTACCCCTTTCATGAGCATGATCAGAGAAATTACAGACAGAGGGCTAAACCGGCGGGTTCAGCTGATATATGGAAATAGAACAGTTGATGATATCATTTTTGAAAAAGAGATTTCCAGAATATCTGCCTATCATAAAAACCTGACTATCCATACTGTCATTTCTGAACCTGATAAAGGTTACAAAGGGCTAACAGGATTTATCACAGGTGAATTATTGAAAAATCTCCTGGGGGACATTGATGACAAAATGATTTATGTGTGCGGCCCCGAGGCCATGTACACATTTGTCCTTACCCAGTTAAAGGAATTGAATATTCCACAAAGAAAAATCCGTGTGGAAATTTTCGGTCCGCCGGCAGATGTGACCAGCCAGCCTGACTGGCCTGAGAGTGCTGGAACAAACAGCAGTTTTAACGTTACAATAAAGGGCAAAACTACAATCAAAACCAGATCAGGAGAAACCCTGATGAACTCCCTGGAACGGGCTGGTGTTGTGTTAGAGGCTTCATGCAGATCGGGAGAATGCAGTCTATGCCGGACAAAACTTGTATCTGGAAAAGTGTTTCAGCCGGCCAGCGTAAAATTAAGGGAGTCGGACAGAGCTTTTGGATACATACACCCGTGCATGTCGTATCCTCTTGAAGACCTTGAGATCCTGATTTAAATGGTGAGATCTTTGAATAACGTCCCCTTTTGCCCAATTACCACGGAATATAAAAATGATAATCCTCAAAATACTTAATGTATTCCTTTGGTTATAATTTTCATCTTCCTTGTACTAAAACAAAATTGAACATTATTGAAAGGTCTCATGGTGTTGACTTATGATATGGGGGCTGGTATTTACAGATTTATGAACAAAACAGACGAATACATATTGCGAACAGCAAAAGAGATTATTGTCAAATTTATTGAGATGGGAAGATTGTCTCCTTCCAATATCCATGAATCTTTTAAAGATGTCTA
>JAOZRI010000071.1:6579-9836 GCA_029940235.1 Desulfobacula sp.
TTTTTTACCGGAATATACGGTACTGTGGCAGCTCTTTCTGTCATGCCTTTTTGCACGGAACATATGATTTTGATAGCAATATTTTCTTTGATATCCCATAATTTGATCCAGGAAAGTATGGTCCAGGGAAATTCCGGGGTTAATCCTTTTTTTGCCGCTTTTTTTAGACTGTTTATGTCTCTGATTGTAACCTTTATATGTGCCAGAATAATGGGTGTAACTCCAGAAACAGGTAATCAGATTATCTCCCAGGCAGGCTTTACCCATGAAACAACCTCGTTTGGAATAATGATTAAAACATGGAGCTTAGGAACTTTTAAACTCACTGTCCAGATTTTTTGTATTATTATGCCGCTCATGGTGATTATGGAACTTGCAAAAATATTTAATATTATAGATTTTGTCACCAGAATGATCACACCTCTTTTAAAAATTATGGGTTTGAGCCCTGCAACCGGCATGTTATGGCTGACTGCAAGTGTTTTCGGGCTGGCTTATGGAGCTGCTGTTATTGTTGAAGAGACACAGACAAAAAAGTTCAAACAGCAGGATTTGAACAAGCTTCATCTTTCCATTGGAATAAACCATGCCATGATAGAGGATCCGGCTCTGTTTCTGCCCTTTGGCCTGCCCATGTTCTGGCTGTGGATTCCAAGGCTTGTTGCTGCCATAGTTGCGACCTGGCTCTATTCATCTCTTTTATTTGTAAGGAGTCTTTATGTTAAGCACACTGAATATAAAAAACTTTGCAATCATAGATGATATACAAATCATTTTTAAAGGAGGATTCTCTGTATTAACTGGAGAAACCGGCGCAGGAAAATCAATAATTCTTGAGGCAGTCAATCTTCTGCTTGGTTCAAGAGCTTCTGCAGATCTTGTGAGGTCCGGCTGTGAAAGTGCAGAACTTGAAGCATTTTTTGAGATTGATAAAAATTCCCATGCCGGATTAATGCTAAAGGAGCAGGGGATAGATAATTCCGACGGCCTGATTATACGCAGGATAATAACATCTTCAGGTAGAAGCCGTGTTTTTATAAACTCAAGACAGTCAACCCTGGAGCTTTTAAAACTGGTCACATATAATCTTGCTGGTATCTCAAGCCAGCATGCCCACCAGGGGCTTTTAAAAGAGGATAATCACCTTAATATCCTTGATGAGTTTGCAGGCACAATTGATTTGAAAAATAAAGTTAAAGCCCTCTACCTGAAAATTCTTCCTTTGAAAAATAAAATTAAAGAGCTTACGCAAGCTCTGGAACTACAGAAAAAAGAGCAGGATTTTTTACAATTCCAGATGGATGAAATCAGTGAGGCTGCAATTCTTCCCAATGAAGACGAAATACTTGAAAAAAAACGTAACAGCCTTTTAAATGCCTCAAAAACATTTGAAGCTGTAAATGCCGGTATCCATGAGGTCCATGACAAAGAGGGCTCTATTATTGAAAGATTATCTTTTTTAAGAAACACTTTTGAAAATATTGGTGTGACTGAAGAGAAGCTTGAGCAGACTGCCCGGCAGCTCTCTTCAACCCTGTTTGAATTACAGGATATTGTCCAGGGATTAAGGGATTTTTCTTCTGGCATTGACCTTGATCCCACCTCCCTTGAGCAGACTGATGAACGATTGGATTTGATTGCAAGACTGAAAAGGAAATATGGCGGCAGCCTTGAATCTTTGTTTGCAGAATATGAAAGTATGGACAAAAAAATTTCCACTGTTGCTGAGCTGAAAGAGCAGATCAAAATCCATAAAAATAGTATTCTGAAATTTGAAAACCAAATTAAACAAAAAGCCCAAAAACTGTCAAAGTTACGAAAAATCGCAGGGAACAAACTATCTGAGCTTGTTAGAGAAGAGTTTAATGCCCTTGAAATGGACAAAGCACAATTTGAAGTTGCCTTTGACACTCAAACCACAACAGATGTGAAGGATATTGAAACATCTGACCATAAAACAATAGGACCCGATGGTATGGACAGGGTTAACTTTCTTTTAAGCCCAAATCCAGGCGAAGCTTTAAAACCACTTGTCAAGATTGCTTCCGGCGGAGAACTCTCCAGAATTGTACTCGCATTAAAAGTGGTATTGTCAAAAAGCAATTCCTTGGAAACCCTGATCTTTGATGAAGTGGATGCAGGTATCGGGGGAGCTACTTCTGAAAAAGTCGGGAATAAATTAAAGCTATTGTCTCAAAAGCATCAGGTCATCTGTATTACTCATCTGGCTCAAATTGCAAAATATGCAGCCAACCAGTTCAGAATATCCAAAGAGATTATTAAAAATAGAACATTTACAACTATTGTTCCTTTGGACAGTCATGAAAAGAGAGTTGAAGAGCTTGCAAGAATGATAGGCGGCAAAGATATCACAAATGCAACTTTAAACCATGCAAAAGAGCTTCTTGAACAGGCTGTCAAATAGGCATCACCTTGACAATAAGCCATATTATGATTAATCTCCATATTTACTATAGTCTCCAGTGAGAGGATGTTTCCCTTAAAGGTAGCGGTTAGAACTTGTTGCAATATCCATCCAGCGATCGTAAGGTAAACCTCCTGAAACGAGAACAATAGAATACTTTATATGACCTTTATTGAAATAAGGATTAATTATGCCAATATATGAATTTAAATGCTCAAAATGTGAAGAATTTTTTGAGGTAATTGTAATGGGCTCAGATGATGATAATATTGTAAGCTGCCCTGAATGTGATTCCAAAGAGTTTGAAAGAGTTGTTTCAAAGACCAATTTTAATATGGGAAGCTCTGGCGCTGGACAGGCAAAAGGGGTTCAAACCCAGGAGAGAGAGTGTTCAGGCGGATCATGTAAAACGTATACAGTACCAGGAGAAACAAGATAAGGAGAATTTTTTGAAAGAGTTTGCAAAACTTATAATAGACGGCAAAGAACTGATACTCCCTGTTATTGAAGGCTCTGAAGGAGAAAAAGCCATTGATATCCGAAGCTTGAGACAGAAGACAGGACACATCACCTTTGATCCGGGATTTGGAAATACCGGAACTTGCAAAAGCACCATTACCTATATGAATGGTGAAGAGGGAATTTTGAGATACCGGGGTATCCCCATTGAGCAGCTTGCCAAATATTCAAGTTTTGTGGAGACAGCTTTTTTACTGATCGCGGGTAAACTGCCCAGTCGGGATGAATTAACCAAAACCAGTGTACATTTAAACGACTTTTCTCTTCTCCATGAAAATATGAAAGGATTTTATCAAAATTATCCTTCAAAATC
>JAOZRI010000407.1 GCA_029940235.1 Desulfobacula sp.
AAGAATTTAACGTTTACTTTTATAAAGGATAAAAAAATGAATATACCCGTTAAAAATAATGTTTACTGGGTCGGCAAGATAGATTGGGATCTTAGAAAATTCCATGGCAATGAATATTCAACCCATAAGGGAACCACTTACAATCCCTATTTGATCAAAGAAGAAAAAATCGCACTTATTGATTCGGTCTGGACACCATTTTCAAAGGAATTTATTGCAAATCTTGCTCAAGAAACTGATTTAACTCAGATTGACTATATCATTGCCAATCATGCTGAATGTGACCATAGTGGAGCACTCCCTGAATTAATGAAGATTATACCTGACACACCAATCTATTGTTCTAAAAACGGAGTAAAATCTTTAAAAGGTCATTATCATCAGGATTGGAATTTCAATGTTGTGAAAACCGGAGATACATTAAGTCTTGGAGAAAAAGAGCTTGTTTTTGTTGAAGCACCCATGCTTCACTGGCCTGACAGCATGTTCTGCTATTTAACCAAGGATAATATTCTGTTCAGCAATGATGCGTTTGGACAGCATTATGCATCAGAATATATGTTTAACGATCTGGTTGATCAATCAGAGCTGTTTAATGAATGCATAAAATATTATGCAAACATACTGACGCCTTTCAGCTCTTTGGTGACAAAAAAAATAAAGGAAGTCTTAAGCTTTAACCTGCCTCTGGACATCATCTGCACAAGCCATGGAGTTATTTGGAGAAATAAACCAGCACAAATTATTGAAAAATATATGAAATGGGCTGACAACTATCAGGAAAATCAGATTACTATCATTTACGACACCATGTGGAACAGCACCAGGATTATGGCTGAGAACATCGCCATAGGAATACAGGACAACGATAACAAAATTAATGTAAAGCTATTGAATCTGGCTAAAACAGATAAGAATGATGTCATCACAGAAGTATTTAAGTCCAAGGCAATTATGGTTGGATCTCCCACAATTAATAACGGAATCCTGGTGTCAGTCGCCGGTATCCTTGAAATGATAAAAGGATTAAAATTTAAAAATAAATCAGGGGCAGCATTTGGAAGTTACGGGTGGAGCGGGGAATCGGTCAAGATAATTACCAAAATTTTAAAGGAATCAGGATTTGACATTAAAGAAGATGGGTTGAAAATGATGTGGAACCCTGAACCGGAAAGTATAGAAAAATGCATTGCATACGGAAAACAATTTGCTTTAAGTATTACCCATTAAAATATAAGTTGGTTTATATAAAACTTTATCGTGATTAAAACCCACATTTTTTCTCATCTATATCTAAGATTTTCCAATAACTCAGTGTTGTGGAGAAGTGTCGCACATGTCCCATATGTCCCGCAATTGTACTTTTTCATAAATCTCCAGAATATCTTCAAGTCAAGGGGAGATATAAAAATTTGTTGTAATTTCATTCAGTTATATTTTATTGGCACAGCAAGCCACACAGATGGCATCCATCTTGTAAAGATAAAGGTAAACTCTGGGCACCTGCGGATTGTGGAATGTTATTAAATAATTCATTAAAGGGAGGTGGGCAAGATGAAAGAGTCATTGAGTATTGTCAATCAGGCAGAATATAGGATTGGTCATTCTCATAGCAATCACACTGAGGATGATAATAGCAACATATCAACGTGCTCTGAATATTGTGATTATGAAAACCAGATTAAAAACGAGGAGAAAAAAGCTTATCAAAAGTTTCAATCTGCAGTTAAAAAGATAAACAACAATAAAGTTTGTGGCTGGTTTCAAGAGCCAGAAATGAATAGAATTATCCTTTCGCTGGAAAAAATCGGTTTTGATAAAATTCTCATAAAAGCTCTTTTCATGATTGCCGCTCCGGCATGGCGCCAAATGAAATTAGACACACAAAACAATATTGTTTTCCAACCTTTTATGATAAAAAAAATTACTGATGTCCAAACAGGGATCATCGAAGAACTGCATAATAAAACAGATTATTATTTAAAGTTTTATACTCCCTGGATTATTCTTCCCAGAGTTTACGATCACCTTCAACAAGAAGATTCCCAAACCCTTCCTACGTACATTGAATTTTTAAAAAAAACTGAAACTCAAGAATTTAAAATCAAATTAGTTCAAATCATCATCACTTATTTTGGAAATTATTCACATAAATTTAGAAGTAATAATCAGATGAAGAGATCAGTATCAGATATGTTGTTCTACGGATATGTCGCTATGTTTTGGAAGAATCTCAAAAGTCCACCAACAGGACTTGAAGAGTGTTTTGTTTTTAAGAGTTTCTTAAAGTTGATTCAGTTTTTTCCTGAAAATTTATATTCCTCAAGCAAGAATAAATTAAATCAAATCCATAAAATGGAAGCAGCATTAAAAAATATTTTCCCTTTAAAAAGAGCCTTTGGTGTTTATGTAATCCATGAGATTGATCATGAAAAAATATTTATGGCATTAAGACATGGATCCGAGGGAATAAAAATAGCTTTGGATCATTTCTGTATTGATCAAAACCTGGAAAAAGAAAAAACAAATGGAGGTATACCCAATGCAATGTTACCCAAAGAAATTTGGGGCTTTTTAAAATTGATTACAAA
>JAOZRI010000408.1 GCA_029940235.1 Desulfobacula sp.
CACCAAATGATATCTTGTCTGTTGATGTGTGAAGCTCAGCCTTGTCCACCCGTTCACTGAGATATTCAACGTCCTCTTTTTCTACCTTGTTTGCTTCTTCCATAGCTTCAATTTTTTTTTGAAGCATCTCCATGGTCTGTGACATCTTTTCAAGCTGATCCTTAAGCATTTGCACATCATCGGATGCAAATACAGGCATGCTTAGAAAAAACATACTAAAAACAAACCAGACTAAAGCTTTTTTCTTCATAATTTCCTTTTTTCCTTTTCTTAAAAACCTCAACCGTTTTTATAACATTAAAATTCAAGCTACCTCTCAAGTAGTTCTATGTCTGTATAGCAACGAACGTGCCAATTGATTGTTTGAGGGGTAAGGTTTTATAAGTGTTTGAATTTACATCTAAAATAATAAAGATAAGAATAGTGGAGAAAAAATTAATTGTAAAGAAGGAGCTAACAATTTATTAACTATTTGCTAATCATTAACAATGTATCCAACAATTTTGATTAACAATTTTATATTTAAACAGATGCGGGATAAAACTAAAGCGGGAAACCCGCAAGTTATCAGCTGGCAGTATGCTGAACACTGAACACTGAACACTTTTTCTTGTTTTTTGGATAGCAACTAAGGAGTAAGGTACGAATGCTCTGTTCATGGGAATTAATAACCTGAAAATTTAATTAATTGATTTGTATCCCATATTTTTTTATGCGCTTCCACACGGTGACCCTGCTGACCCCAAGGATTTTTGCAGCTTTTGTCTGGTTGCCATCAGCTCGTTGAAGTGCATCAATAAGTTTTTCTTTCTCAGTAAACCCAAGTTTTACTGTATTATTAAGCTCTGCATATTTTACTGGATTAATTTCCATGAGTTGACACCTTGTAATCTTGTCAGGCAGGTGTTCAGGTCCAATACTTTTCCCCCTTGCAAGGACAAAGGCATATTCAACAGTATTTCTCAACTCCCTGATATTACCGGGCCATGGATATGCAACCATCAGGCGCATGGCCTCGGGTGTAAACCCTAAAATATTTTTCCCTGTTTTCTGGGCATCAAGATTTATAAAATGCTGTATCAATAAGGTGATATCATCTTTACGCTGCTGCAGAGAAGGGCAGTTTAAAGGAAAAACATTTATCCTGAAAAAAAGGTCTTCCCGAAACAAATTTTCTTCTATCAATTGTTCAAGATCTTTATTTGTAGCAGTGATAATCCTGACATCAATGGGGATGGATTTATTTGTCCCCACACGCTGAATCATTTTTTCTTCAAGAACTCTAAGCAGTTTAACCTGGACAGACAAGGGGATATCTCCTATTTCATCAAGGAAAAGAGTCCCTTTGTGCGCAGATTCAAACCTTCCAATTCTATCGCTTTCCGCACCGGTATAAGCACCTCTCACATGACCGAATAATTCACTCTCCAGAATATTTTCACTTAATGCAGCACAATTAACTTTTACAAAAGGTTTGGATGACCTGTTTCCGGTTTCGTGAAGTGCCTTGGCAACCATTTCTTTTCCTGTACCACTTTTTCCAAGTATCATGACAGGCGTATCAAGTGAAGCGACACTTTCAATATGTTCATAAAGATTTTGCATCACCGGGGTCCTCCCAATAATACCATGGAACCCATCATCAATATGATACATCCTCTTTATGGACGCCAGTTCATTTTTATAATTAATATTTTCCGATATATCTTTTAGAGTTTCTACTGCACCAACAATTTTATTATTATCATCAAAGAGCACAGTTGCACTTTTAACAATAGGTATGCTCCTGTTGTGCTTATTCATAATTAAACATTTCTTTTCTGCTACAAAGCCCTGGGAAAAAAGCCCACACCACTGTGTGCCACCCCCTTTGCCAATAATTTCACACCCATTGCAGTGCAAAAGCCTGCATGATTTTCCAATCAATTCATCTTCTTTGTAACCTGTAATGAATTGGGCTGTCTGGTTGGCTGCAACAAAATTTCCTAGCGCATCAACAATAATTATGCCGTCCTGAACTGATTCTATAATATGCCGCCACTGTTTTCCTATATCCATATAATCTCCGCAATAAGTTAACACTGTTAATTAACAAATTAACACATCGTTAACTTTTTTTCGACAAAAATCTTTTTCAAAACCAGCAAAATAGAAATATTTATTCAAAACATATTTTAAATTCAGCTCCTTAGATTATTAAAAACAAATATCAAAAGAAATGGCACATTCATTGCTTTGATACTTGATTTAATACTTGGTTTGATATGGATTGATAAAAAAATTAATACTTAACACTTTATTT
This sequence comes from Desulfobacula sp., assembly GCA_029940235.1. GTDB lineage: Bacteria > Desulfobacterota > Desulfobacteria > Desulfobacterales > Desulfobacteraceae > Desulfobacula. The sequence goes on from JAOZRI010000408.1 coordinate 2,303, forward strand.
TTATGAACAAAAAGGGTATACAGAGGTGAATTCAGCAAATTCCTGTGTTAATACTGTAAACCCTAAAAAAATAGTATTGTAAACCGTAAAAACATAAACCTTAAAAACTAAGGAGAACCAATGAAAACAAACAGAGTAAAATTTTTGATCCTGGCATTAATCGCAGGGCTTGTAATGTTAACAGGATGTACGGCAACAAAAACTGCCGAGGTCCAGAAAGCAAAACCAGCATGGGTATTCCATGACATTGTGGATGCTGAATTTGTAAAAGCAAACTGGGC
>JAOZRI010000409.1 GCA_029940235.1 Desulfobacula sp.
ATTAATTTGTCTCCGCCTTTTGCTTTATGGATTATTTATGGATTATTTTTCATTTATATCATGATTTGCTGTGTGGAAGAACAAGATTTAAAACAACCCCGAGAATACCGGCAAGTCCAATACCTTGCAGTTGAAACTGACCTGCTGAAAAACTCATACCGCCAATTCCAAATATCAGGATAAGAGCAACAATGGCAAGATTTCTTGCTTCAAGTAGCTCCTCACCGGATTTTACCAGAATATTTAATCCAACAACCATTATGGCACCAAATAAAAGCAACATTATGCCGCCCATTACAGGAACAGGGATTGTCTGGAGCATTGCTCCAAGTTTGCCAACAAAAGCAAGCAGGATGGCAGCGATGGCAGCCCACGTCATGATGGCGGGATTAAATACCTTTGTTATGGCAACAGCACCTGTAACTTCTGAATATGTGGTATTAGGCGGTCCACCCAGACATGCTGCAATGGAAGTTGCAACACCATCGCCCAGCATGGTGTTTTGAATTCCCGGATCCTTGACATAATCTTTTCCGCTGACCCCGCCTATGGCAACAATATCGCCAAAATGCTCAATGGCAGGTGCAATGGCAACAGGTACAATGAAAAATATGGCCTGGAGGTTCCATTCCGGCATTACAAAACCTGGAACAGCAAACCATGATGCTTTGGCAATACCGGAAAAATCAACAAACCCGAAAATCAAAGCAGTAATATATCCCACAGCAATACCGCAAAGAATTGGAATCAGCTTAAAAACACCTTTCCCAAGAATTGAAACAAGAATAGTTGTGGCAAGGGCAAGAAGAGCCACAGTCATAGCTTTCGCCTGGGGAAAGAGTACGATGGCACCATCCCCGGTTTTTCCCATGGCCATATAAACAGCAACAGGAGCAAGAATAAGACCTATTACCATTATAACAGGACCTGTTACAACCGGTGGAAGAACCTTTTTAATAATATCACTTCCCTGTACCCTGACAAGAAGACTTAAGAGCATATAAACAACACCTGCCGCTGCAAGGCCGCACATGGTTCCAGGGATACCCCAGGTTTTAACGCCATAGATTATGGGTGCAATAAAAGCAAAGGAAGATGCAAGAAAAACAGGGACTTTACCTTTTGTAATAATTTGAAACACCAGGGTTCCAAGACCTGCTGTAAAAAGTGCGACATTTGGATCAAGACCTGTGAGAAGTGGTACAAGAACCAGGGCTCCAAATGCTACAAACAGCATCTGTGCCCCTAAAAAACAATCTTTTACCTGAAAATTGTAATCAGTTAAAGAAATACTTGAGTCAGACATTTTTATTTTCACCTTTGTTGTAATAAATTTATATTAAAAAACCAAATTTTGTAACTCTTTCATAAAATGCAATTTACCATCATAAATTATGCATAACAACCATTACAGGCCAGCTTGTTTTAAGCTGATCGTGGCAGTTATTTTGTGCCAAAAATTTTATCGCCGGCATCACCAAGACCCGGCAGGATATAGCCTATTTCATTGAGACATTCATCTACACTTGCCACATAAATATCTACATCAGGATGCTTCTCTTCTACTTTTGCAATTCCTTCGGGAGCTGCCACAAGGAAAAGTCCTTTAATGGTCTTGCATCCTGCTTCTTTGAGTAAGTCGATGGTGGCTATAAGGGTGCCTCCTGTTGCAAGCATGGGATCAAGAATCAAGGCAATTCTCTCTTCCATGACACTTGCTGTTTTAACATAATACTGTACTGGCTTTAAGGTCTCTTCATTCCTGTAGAAACCAACCACGCTGACTTTAGCGGATGGTATAAGATCAAACACACCATCCATCATTCCAAGGCCTGCCCTTAAAATGGGTACGACTGTGATTTTTTTACCTTTTATTTTTTCAACTTCAACTTTCCCTGCCCAGCCTTCAATCACTTTTGTTTCCGTTACAAGATTTTTTGTGGCTTCATATGTTAAAAGTCTTGCAACTTCAGAAGAGAGGTCCCTAAAGTCTTTTGTGCTGATATCCTTTTGCCGCATCAACCCTAATTTATGTTTGATAAGAGGGTGATCCTCTACAAATACAGTCATCTTCCATCTCCTTTATATTAAATATTTTATGATTAAAAAATATTAACAGGAAATTATAAAAATCTTTAGCTTCAGTCAAGTAAATAAGTTTTTACTTTAATATAATATCCTTGACAAGTTACCTGTACATATTGTAAAAATTTAATATGACTGAGCGCTCGTTCAAGCGTGTTGTATTATGGATTATTAAAGAAAAGGAAATCAATATTTGGAACAGATAAAAACAGCCAGAACTCCAATAGCTGATGCTGAAGTTCCCACACAGATTAAGAACCCTGATCTGGTAAGAGAAAGAAGACGTCATATTATTGATTCTACAGTTAAACTGTTTATTCAGCATGGATATCACAAAACTACAACCAGGATGATTGCAAAGGCTTCGAGTTTTTCCATTGGTTCTTTGTATGAGTATATCTCTTCAAAAGAAGATCTGCTTTATCTGGTATGTAAAACCATTCATGAAGAAGTCCGGGAAGCTGTTGAGAATGCTCTTATTAATACTGATAAAG
>JAOZRI010000410.1 GCA_029940235.1 Desulfobacula sp.
AAATTCGATGAAATGGAGTTAAAAGTTTTAGTTGTTTTACCCGACCCTGACCTTGCCTTTGATGATGACAGCGGCACAGAATGGAGTTATCCCGATGAGCCCACGGGAGCAAGCCCCGAATGGATCGAATTTAATTTCAGTGCTTCAAGGGAGATTAAATCCTATTCGATAAATGCCGGTGCTGATGCACCTGACGACTGGACACTTCAAGGATCAAATGATCAAACCACATGGGATGTCCTTGACACAGTTGTGAGTGCTGGTTTAACCCCGGGGACCGCCCAGACGTTTGACTGTGATACATCAGCTGTCTATAAGTATTACAGGCTAATTATAACCGGGTCATTAATACCAGGCACTGCAGGTGTATCAATCAAAGAGATACAAATGATGGAATCAACCGAACCTGTACCAGCAACGGCTACATTAACCGACTATGAGGTCCGGGTCAAGGTGAGTGATTCTGCCATTGGTGTTGAACCTAACTCCAAACTTTACCCATCAGGTGTTTACAAACCTATTGGCATATTACAAAGGCATGGAGAATCTGATCGCATGTATTTTGGACTGCTCACGGGTTCCTATACAAACAATACATCCGGCGGTGTTTTAAGGAAAAATATCAGATCCATAACGGATGAAATTAATTCCAATACTGGAGAATTTCTCTATATGGATTCCGCAGTACAAGGTATTATTAAAACCATAGATAAATTCAGGATTGTTGACTTTGATTATGGCAGCTATAGCTACAATTCAAATTGCGGATGGATAACAGGACGGCCGATTAATGAAGGAGAATGCCGCATGTGGGGCAATCCCACAGCTGAAATGATGTATGAATCCCTGCGGTATTTTGCAGGTACAAAAACACCAACTGCTGAATTCACATATGACGGTACAGCAACCCACGATGATAATGAACTTGGTTTGCCCAAACCCGGCTGGTTAGACCCATATACAGACAGCGAAGACCTGGATATGGACGGCATTCTGGATGCTGGCGAAGATACGAACGGGAATGGAATTCTTGACGGATTCAACTATTGTGCCAAGCCATTTATGCTGGTATTAAGTGATATTAATCCAACCTTTGATTCAGATCAGTTACCTGGAAGCGATTTCACTGGAACTCTCACGTCCACTCTCACCGGTCTGGATGTCAAGGCGCTTGCAAATACTATTTCTACCCAAGAAGCTGACATTACAACACACTTTATAGGTGATTCAGCAACATATGACGGTGCCTGCACGCCAAAGGCAATTGCGGGATTTGGTACAATCAGGGGGCTTTGCCCGGAAGAACCTACTAAACAGGGAAGTTATTATTCAGGATCTGTGGCGTATCATGGTAAGAAGGAGGATATACACAGTTCTGCTGTACAGTCCCAGAATGTCAACACCTATGCTGTAGGACTTGCCTCCCCATTGCCCAGGATTAAAATTTTGGTGGGAACCGGTACAATAACTCTGGTTCCCTTTGGAAAATCAGTGGGCGGCGCTGGGATATCAGCGGCACAGGCAGCTTTTCAACCAACAAATACCATTGTTGATTTTTTTGCTGAAGAGATATCACCCACATATGGAAAATTCAGAATAAATTATGAAGATGTTGAACAGGGTGCTGATCATGATATGGATGCCATTGTTCAATATGTTTATCAGGTTGTTGATGCAGGCGATAATCCTGTTGTCGATCCTGCCCTGGGTGTAAAGGTGGTTATTTCATTAAATTCCACCTACGCTGCAGGTGGTATTATCCAGCATATGGGATATATTATTTCCGGTACGACCAATGATGGGACTTTCCTTGAAGTCAGAGATTTTGATACAGGTGCTGGTTCAGATCCTGATTATTTTCTTGATACCCCTCCCAATGTAGATCCAGGAGGAGTATGGAACGATAGTGCGGATCTTCCGCTTACAGCAACAAGAACTTTTTTTCCAGGCGCAACTGTTGCTGCAACCCTTTTAAAAAATCCCCTGTGGTATGCTGCCAAATATGGAGGTTTTGAAGACTATAACAACAATAATCTGCCTGACCTTGATAATGAATGGGATAAAGATGATGATGGTGTTCCAGACACCTATTTTTATGTTCAGAATACTTTAAAGCTTGAGGAGCAGCTTAACAAGTCATTTGCAGATATTTTGAGAAGAACTGCATCGGGTACAGCAGCTTCCGTGATTTCACACACAAGATCTGGAGAAGGTGCCGTATACCAGGCAATGTTTTATCCTGAATTTAAAGGTTCTCTTGGTAATACAGTAAACTGGGTAGGTGAAATTCACTCACTTTTTGTAGACAGCTATGGAAATATGCGGGAAGATACAGACGCTGATTTTAAACTTGATGTTGACTCTTTTTTGGGTAGTACAGACAGGATCATTCAATTTGATGGAACCACAGTGTACAAGTATCATGATAGTGACGGTGATTCGATAATTACAGCAAGTGACGTCCCAGAATTCACTGGTGGCATAGATGATATCAACTTTTTATGGTCATCATCTCCTTTGCTGAATGAAATGAGTGATGCAGAAGCAGCCTCTCAAAGGATTTAT
>JAOZRI010000411.1 GCA_029940235.1 Desulfobacula sp.
CAAAGACTGGTTGCATGTCACCACGCAGAAAAATTTTGAATCCCGAGTTGGATATAATAAATTATCCTTTATTAAAAATAAATAATCAAATAAAAAAATATTGTCAAACCAAATCGGTAATACTATAATGGTATTACAATTTCTAATTTGGAGGTAAAATTATGAGAGTTACAACAAAAGGACAAGTCACAATTCCAATAAATGTAAGGGAAGTATTAGGTATCATGCCTGAAACTGATATTGATTTCAGGGAAGATAATGGAAAATTTTATATTGTGAAAATCAGCAAACCGAGAAAAACCGGGCAGTTTAATAAACTTCGAGGGATTGCTACCGCCAAAATGACAACTGACGAAATTATGAACCTTACAAGAGAATCATAATGAACGGTATTTTGATTGATTCGTGCATCTTATTGGATTTATTCACAGACGATCCTGTTTGGGCAGATTGGTCAGAAAAAATATTAGACAAATACTCCCAGACCAATACAATGTATATAAATTCAATTATCTACACAGAGGTGTCAATTGGCTTTAATAAAATAGAGGAGGTAGAGAAAGCTATTTCGGAACTCGGTATTAAGGTAATAGAGATTCCCCGTGAAGCACTTTTTCTCGCAGGTAAAGCATTCCTTAAATATAAAAGGAACAAGGGAATCAAAATGTCTCCTTTACCTGATTTTTTTATTGGAGCACATGCCTTGGTATCAAAATTTCATTTGGTAACCAGAGATTCAGCAAAATATAATACCTATTTCCCATCGCTCAAGCTAATACATCCAGATATGATTTCATGAACCCACATTCAAAAAATTTTAATCCTGCTGGGTGCAAACATTGTGTTGATTGGCTTATAAAATGAATGCATTTAAGGCAGGAATTCCAATTTTCATCGGGTATGTACCGGCAGCAATTGCTTTTGGAATATTAGCAAAGGGATGCTCTATTACTCTAATGGAGTGTTTTTTATTTTCAGCTGCTGTCTTTGCTGGTGCAAGCCAGTTTATAGCTTTAAATCTGTTAATGACAGGTATGGGTCCGGCCGGTATTATTTTAACCACTTTACTGGTTAATTTCAGACATTTTTTAATGAGTGCCTATCTGTCAACCAGAATTGATAAATTTGCAAAAAAATATCTGTTTTTAATAGCTTTTGGAGTGACAGATGAGGTGTTTTCTGTTTTATCATTTCAAAAAGGGCAGCTGTCAAAATCATTTATTTTAATAGTACAATTTGCAGCCTATTCTGCCTGGGTTAGCGGTTCTATGGCTGGTTTTATCCTTGGTGGTTTTCTGCCTGAGCTTTTGACAAAAAGTATGGGAGTTGCTCTCTATTCTCTGCTGCTGGCTATTATACTGCCTGAAGTTAAAAAATCATTTAAAATACTATTATTGGTTATTGCATCTGGATTGCTTAATACAATTTTAATTAAACTTGATTTTCTGCCCAATGGCTGGACCATCATTGTGTGTATTCTTGTGATATCTTTTGCAGGATCATTTTTTATAACTCAAAATTCCCATCAAGAGGAAAGCCTGTGAATAATATGATTCCTCTTATTCTTGGTATGGCTGCAGTAACATATGTGCCTCGATTACTCCCGTTTTTATTTCTATCCAATAAAAGAATTCATAAAAGATTGGATGCTTTTTTAAAATGCATCCCGGCCGTTGCCATTGGCGCTCTTATTATTCCAGGAGTATTTACTGCAACCCCGGATATGCCCATGGCAGCACTGTCAGGCATGATATTTACATTGATTGCCGGTCTATGGCGAGGCGGTATTATTATACCTGTACTTGGCTCAGTGGCTGTAACATATCTTGTTTTGTTTTGTGCTGCCTGAATTTTCCATCCTGCAGTTCAACAATACAATCGGCAATCCTCTGTATCTGATCAAGATAGTGGGAAACGATCAGTATAGTGCATTGTTTTTTCAGTTTTAGCAAAAGCTGCTCTATGGCTGTGGAAGCTTTATGATCAAGCGAAGATGTGGGTTCATCAAGCAGGAGTATTTCAGGTTGCAGGATCATGGCGCGTGCAATGCAGAGCCTTTGCTGCTGGCCCCCGGACAATTCAAGGGCAGAAGAGTTAAGTCTGTCAGAAACTTCTTCCCAGAGCCCTGTTAATTTTAAACACTCCTCCACCATGATTTTATTCTTTTTTCTGTTATTTTTCCCTGACAGCTCTAAGGGGAAGACAATGTTTTTATATATGCTCATGGGAAGAGGATTTGGTGTTTGAAACACCATACCTACCTGCCTGCGCAAGAGGGTAGAAGAGTATTGTTTCTGGTAAATATTCTGAAAACTGTCACCAAATTTTATTTCAACCTTTCCCTGTATGGTGCAGCCCGGTGTTGTCTCCCACAAGCGATTCATAATTGTTAGAAACGTGGATTTGCCGGAACCGGAAGGTCCTGTAATAGCAGTAATTTTATTTGCTAAAAATTCTGTGGAAATCTTATCCAGAACTGTCTTGCCATTATAAGAGAATGAAAGCTGCCTTGTTTGAATCTTAATTCGTTTTTTAACTTCTTGTTTCATATTTGAATCCTA
>JAOZRI010000412.1 GCA_029940235.1 Desulfobacula sp.
TTGGGATGCCATTGATCTTGTGAAAGCTAAAGAGAAGGTCGGCAATATTCTCTGTTTTTGTGGCAATATCCCTCCCCAGTTGCTCATATCAGGCACTCCTGAACAGAATCGGGACTATGTAAAGAATCTTATAGATACCTGGGATACTGGCGGTTTGATCATAGATGGAGCCGCTTCCATCCCAAAAGAGTCCAAAATTGAAAATGTAATGGCCATGACCGAGACTGTATTTGACTATGGAGTTTATTGATAAAAGGAGATAAATATGATCATTGTAGGAGAACTGATCAATGCAACACGAGAATCTGTAAAAACAGCCATTGAGACCAGGGACCATGAAGCCATTCGCAAACTTGCCTCGGATCAGACAGATGCAGGTGCCACCTATATTGATGTCAATGCAGGTGTTTTTACAGGCAAAGAAACAGATAATCTTAAATGGGTCATTGACAATGTAATTGAGGCAACAGATTTACCAATCTGTATTGACAGCCCAAGTCATGAGGTTATTGCTGAAACTTTAAAATATACCCGGAACAAGTCCGATACAATCCCCATGATCAACTCGATTTCCCTTGAAAAAGAACGGTTTGATAATATTTTACCCATTGTTGCAGGCAGTGATTTAAAAGTCATAGCACTTTGTATGGATGAAAAGGGAATGCCTCATACTGTGGATGAACGGCTTGAAATAGCCGACAAACTGATTAACAAGCTGGTTCAAAATAACGTAAAGCTTGAAAATATTTATGTAGACCCCCTTGTTCAGGCTTTAAGCACCGATGCTGCTTGCGGAACTGCCTTTTTAATTTCAATTGAAAAAATTATTACCAGATATAAAGGGGTTCATACCATGTGCGGGTTATCAAATATTTCTTTTGGACTGCCTAAAAGAGAATTCATGAACAAAACTTTCATGGCTATGGCTATTGCAAAGGGTCTGGACGGAGCTATTTTAAACCCTCTGGATAAAAAAATGATGGCAACCATTATTGCAGCAGAAGCCCTGACAGGCAGGGATGAGTATTGCATGAAATATTTAACAGCCTATAGAGCCGGTAAAATTGCTTAAATGGATATAAGGATAAAACTGGAAAAGTTAACTACCGGAGTTGAAGTGTCAGAAATCTTAAAACATTTTGATTTTAATTATCAAATCTGTTAAAAGATTGTCTTTTTAATGACTATAGATTTCAGAATAAAATAATACAGTTTATGCCAAAGCAACAATTTGATCCCCTTAGAGGCCGGATTTTTCCAGTCTTTTTCTATTATGCGGTTCCTGCAGTGCTTGGAATGGTAGCATTGTCTTCGGCATCCATTATTGATGGCTTTTTTATTGGTAATTATGTTGGATCAAGAGCGCTTGCCGCCATCAATCTGACAATTCCCATTGTGTCTGTGCTCATTGGGGTTGCTTTGATGCTTGCCATTGGCGGGAGCGTTAGATGTGGGAAATACCTCGGAGAGGGTGATACCCGGTCTGCCTCTATCAGTTTTTCATATATCATGGCAGTCATTGCACTGCTCTCAATTGCAGTCACCATTTTGGGCACGCTCTTTATTGAACCTCTCACTATGATACTGGGTGCCGACCAAGCCCTTGCTGAGCCGGTAAAGCAATACCTGTCCATGCTTCTCTTGTTTACGATTTTCCATCTGGGAAGTATTGCCCTTTCCTATTTCATAAGGGTGGACGGCTATCCAATGTTTGCCTCCATTGCCCTTGTGGGCGACGGTGTGTTAAACATCATTTTAGACTATATTTTTATTTTAAAGCTTGGCATGGGATTGACAGGAGCTGCATTGGCCACTGGTATTGCCCATGTAATAGCCTTGTTCTGTTTATTGCTGCCCTTTGTGTTGAAAAAAACAAGGCTTAAGATGGTCTGGGATAAAAAGGGCTGGTCAGAGGTTTTTAAGAGTTCTATGAACGGACTTTCTGAATTTGCCAATGAGATTTCAGTGGGGATTGTTATTTTTCTCTTTAACTGGGTGATTATGAAACAGATGGGAGAGGACGGCCTGGCTGCTTTTGCCATTATCAATTATTTTATCTTTTTTTCGTTTATGGTCTGTTATGGTATCAGTGACTCCATACAGCCCATCATCAGTAAAAATTTAGGAGCTCTTTTTGGAAAAAGGATTATCAGCTTTCTTTTAATTGCCTCAAGTACTGTGATGGTGGTCGGCATATCCATCAGTCTGACCATGTTTTTCTTTTCCGAGGCTCTTGTGGGAATATTTTTGGAGACAGAAAATGTAAAGGTGGCAGATTTGACTGTCATGTATGTCTCCTATGTCTGGCCGGCATTTCTTTTTTCAGGGCTTAATATTGTTTTTTCATCATATTTGACAGCCATGCAAAAGGCTTTTCAATCCGCCCTTATCGCTCTTTGCAGGGCCCTGATTCTACCGGTTGTGTTTCTTTTGACCCTGCCTGTTTATCTCGGAGATATTGGAATATTCATCACTATTCCCCTGACCGAAGCATTTTCACTGATTTTTGCCCTGTTTCTTGTTAAGAAAAACACCCCGAATAAATTAATGTCTGCTGC
>JAOZRI010000413.1 GCA_029940235.1 Desulfobacula sp.
ATAAAACAAAACAGATCCTTACCTTGTTTATAAGAATACTGTTCATGGCAGGTTTGATAGCCCTGTTAACAGGGTGTGGTGCAGGGCTTCCAAAGGAGCTGAAAAACCAGGCAAAAAACATACCGGACAGAATCAAAGCTGTGCTATCCCAGATTGACAAACTCGAAGATAAATATATAAGTCTTAAAAAATCCAAGGAATTCACAACAGTTAAACAATTTGCCACAAAGGAAAACTGGGCTGGACAATTTGATCTTGCCCGTGATGAGCTCACTCGGACAAAAGGATTATACAATAAAGATCTTCTTCCACTGGTCAAAAAAAACAAGCCTGAATTAGTTTCAGCAGTCAAACAGCAGATTGTAAGGATAAATAAAAACATTCTAAATGCAGAAAACCTATCAAAATCAGCCTTTTCAAGGTTTTCATTAATTACTGATGCAATTAAAAATGCAGACAATATGCAAGCCAAGGCGACCAGAGATGCAGATCAAATCTTTAATATTGCTCAAAAAATTAAAACCGGCCCATTTGCAAAAGCTAATGCTGATTTCCCTGATTTAAATGATAAAATCAACACCAGGTTTGCACCTGTATCAAAACTTGAAAGAGACTCCAGGAATAATTTAAATGTGGTGACTGCTGTTTATAAAGATCACGCAGCAGGATCAAATGCTGACTATGCAGGTTTTGCAGATGGTGTTATGGCACTATCCTCCAATCTTGAAAAGATAAAAACAGTTGAAACAAAATTTACCAAAGAGATAGAGCAGCTGTATTTAAGCTACACAAAAATCCTCAAAGATATGAAAGAGGAGTATTTTGTGGTCATAAAAAGAGAATCCTGGAATGAGAACTCAGATTATTATAATCCCCAGTTTGCCACATTTCAACGCCAGGTAAATGCAGAAGTTTACGAAGCTTTAACAGCAGATAATATGGATACGATTGCTGCCATAACAGCAGGGTTTACAGGCTCAAAATTTAAAAGCAATATTGGAAATCTTTGGAAAGATCTCTCCATTAAGCCTGGAGAACAATGGCCTGGGAGAGGTCATAATGCAGCATCTTTCTATGTGGAAGATTCTAAGGAGATCTATTTTCATAAATATACACTTGAAGAGAATGGAGAGACAAGGGAGACTGACTGGGAAAAGGTTGATGCAAGCTTTTATGAAGCCAATTTTGACTTCCTTGGTATGGCAATACTTGCAAAACCCTATGGTGTGTTTGAGTCTGATCGTCTAACCCAGGCAGCACCTCCTGGCATGGCCTATGTTGGCAACTCTAAATATGGAGAGTGGAAAAAAGATAATTCAGGTAGCAGCTTCTGGTCATGGTATGGCAAATATGCTCTGTTTTCTACTCTCTTTTTTCCAAGACCATACTATTATCCTTACAACTCATGGAATAACTGGAATAATAATTACAGGCACAACCGCCCATATTTTGGGAAGACTCAAAAAGGATTCCAGAAATTTGGCACCCAGGGCTCTTTTATAAAAAAATCTTCAAACTTTCAAAGCAGTAGTTTTGCAAAAAGTGGTGGTTTAAAACGTCAAACTGCTTCTGTCAGGGGTGCAGGAGCTAACCTTCGAGGCGGCGGCCCGAAAAGTAAAGGCAAATAAAAATAATTTAAGGAGAAAATAATAATGAATATAGCTGTAACTCTCGCCAATCTGGGACAAGGACTTATTTACGTCATTATAGGATTTTTTTTCATCTATCTTGTGAAAAGAGTAGATGACTATCGCACCAAAGATTTTGACGAGGATACTCATATTGATGATGGAAATGTTGCGGTGGGGCTCAGAAGAGCAGGCATGTATCTCGGGATTGCCATAGCTCTTTCAGGTGCCATGGGAGGTTCTTCAAAGGGTCTTTTCCTTGATATATTTCAACTGCTTATTGATGGTATTATTATTACAGGATTTATGTTTACATCCCGGTTTGTCAACGATTTTATCATGCTGGGGCATCTCAATAATGATAAAGAGTGCGTTAAAATATTTCAACAACCCGATGGAAGTGAAGTTGCAGGTAATACAGCCGTGGGCATGGTGGAAGCAGGAATGTTCATAGCAACTGGATTTATTCTTAACGGCTCCCTTGCAGGTGGCGGAGGAACATTTATTCAGGGTATTGCAAGTGCTATTCTCTTTTTTATTGTGGGACAAATAACTCTATTAATTTTCGGACTTCTCTATGAATTGATTACTCCTTTTAATGTAAGAGATGAAATTAAAAACAATAATCTTGCCGCCGGTATAGGGCTTGGAGGCATCCTTATTGCCCTTGGTATTATTCTCATGTCAAGCATATCAGGACCTTTTACTGGTTGGAGCAATGATCTTGCAAGCTTTGGCATATACTCTCTGTTTGGAATTGTGATGCTCTTAATTTTCAGAAAAATAGCAGACAAGCTTCTTTTACCCACAACAGATATTGCCACTGAAGTCAAAGAAGATAAAAATGTTGCTGCCCTGATTGTTATCCAGAGTGCAGTTAATGCAATTGCAATTATCATAGCTTTTTCCATCTGAAAATATG
>JAOZRI010000072.1 GCA_029940235.1 Desulfobacula sp.
CAGGCCCTGTTTTTAATTTTCTGCTGGCAATCTTTATTTTTTATGTTCTCTATCAGTTTGCTGGTCTTTATATGGCAAAACCTGTTGTTGGAAAAGTGTTGGATGATACACCCGCTGCAGGAGCCGGGATTAAGCCTGGGGACATAATAAAAGAGATAAATAAGGTTGAGATTGAGTCGTTTGAAGATATTGCAAGGATTATAGGTACAGGCAAAGGTGAAAAACTTGAAATAGTGGTGCAGCGTGGTTCAAGATATCTTGGAATTGTGCTCTCTCCGGTTGCCAAACCCGCTAAAAATGTTTTTGGCGAAGATATACAAAAATATGTAATAGGTATTGTTGGAAATGGAGAGTCTTTCCATAAAAGTTTGAATCCAATTGAAGCTTTCTGGCATTCCATTAAAGATACCTGGGGGCTCATAAAACTGACCATAGTCTCTGTGGGAAAAATGATCAGTGGATCCGTATCAGCAGATAATCTTGGTGGTCCTTTAATGATTGCCCAGATGGCAGGAGAGCAGGCAAAAGCAGGTATGATGAATTTTGTCTGGTTTATAGCACTGCTCTCTGTAAACCTTGGAATTATTAATCTTTTCCCTATTCCTGTCCTTGATGGCGGGCATCTCCTGTTTTTTGGCATAGAAGCCGTCACAGGTAAATCAGTCAGTGAAAAACTGCGTGGAAAATTAATTCAATTTGGTGCTGCAATGCTTGTGGCTCTAATGGTTTTTGTTTTTTATAATGACATAGTAAGAATGGTTAATGGTGGATAATATGATTTCTGGTATTGAGATTGCTCTTAAAAAAGAGCTCAAGGATGCCCGTGGTCTTGGGCTTCAAAAAAAGGCGGATTCCTATTTTGGGATCAAGATTCAGGATGCACGATGTATAGATATTGTGACCATTGAATCAGATCTTGACAGGCCACAGCTTGAAATGATTAAAGGTGAAATCCTAACTAATCCTGTGACCCAGATTTCAAGCTTAAAGCCCCTTGATATACAATTTGACTGGTGTATATGGATAGGCTTTCGACCTGGAGTTAAGGACAATGCCGGAGCCACGGCACTCGAGGCAATCCAGGATCATCTTGGAAAAACTTTTGGAGCTGATGACGGCATATATACATCTAAGCGATATTGCCTTACTGCCAAAGGATTAAAGCGTGAAGATGTGGAAAAACTTGCTTCAGCACTTCTCTCCAACTCAATTATTCAGCAGTTTAAAGTTTTCCATATTGATCAATGGGATAAACTTACAGGAGCAAATGTAAAACCTGCCAAAGTTATCCTTGATCACACTCCAACCTGCGAAGTTATCAGTATTGGTTCAAATGCAGGCCTTGCAGATATATCAGATCAAAGAAATCTTGCTCTGAATATTTTGGATATTCCGGTAATCAGAGAGTATTTTCTTGATTCCAAGGTGCTGGAATCAAGAGCAGAGGTTGGCCTTAAAGAGCCCACAGATCTGGAGCTTGAATATATCTCCCAGGCAAGAAGCGATCACTGCAATCATAATAGTTTCCAGGGGACTTTCAGGTATAAGGATGCAGACACAAAAAAGGAAGTCCTTGAGAAGAATCTGTTTAAAACCTATATAAAAGAGCCCACCTTAAAATTAAAAGAGCAGAAAGAATGGGTTGTCTCTGTATTGTGGGACAATGCAGGAGTTGGCCGATTTGATGAAAAAAATAATTATGTAGTCACAGGCGAGACACATAACTCTCCTTCCAATATGGAGGCCTATGGCGGGGCCATAACAGGTATTGTTGGAGTTTACCGTGACCCCATGGGAACCGGGCTTGGATCAAAGCTTTTCATGGGAAGTTTTGGATATTGTGTGGGTGATATAAACTATGACGGTCCTTTACAGCCCCCACTACATCCAAGGCGGCTTCTTGACGGGGTAATAGAAGGGGTCAAGGATGGCGGCAATAAAAGCGGTGTTCCCACAACCTTTGGCCAGACCCTGTTTGACAAAAATTACATGGGTAAAAGTCTTGTATTTGTTACAGCGCTTGGCATTATGCCAAATCAGGTCAAGGGAAAACCTAGTCATAAAAAGACAACTTCTCCTGGTGATCTTATTATTATGAGCGGAGGAAGAGTTGGTAAAGACGGAATACATGGCGTTACAGCATCTTCGGAAAGTTATTCGGAAAACACTCCGGCAGGCCATGTCCAGATTGGTGATCCCTATACCCAAAAAAAAATGCATGATTTCCTTTTAATCTGTCGAGATGAAGATTTAATGCCCTTTATCACTGATAACGGGGGAGGGGGGTTGAGTTCCTCCATTGGTGAATCTGCCATGCTGTCCAATGGCTGTGTGGTGTGGTTAGATAAGGTGCCTTTAAAATATGAAGGTCTTGATATGTGGGAGATCTGGATTTCAGAGTCCCAGGAACGTATGACCATTGCTGTAAGGCCTGAAGATCTTGACAGGTTTATGGAACTTTCAGCCGAGCATGAAGTTGAAAGCACGGTAATAGGTGAATATACTAATACTGGCAAGCTGCATATCAAATATAAAGATGAGACCTGTGCCTATGTTGATATGGATCTTCTTGAAAAGGGATTTCCCTCATGGGAGTTTGATGCAATTTGGGTCTCACCTGAAACACGGGGTTTGACAGAACCTGTAATAAGTTCTCCATCTGATTATAATAAACTGCTGCTGAAAATACTTGAAAGACCAAATATTGCATCTAAAGAGTGGATTATCCGCCAATATGACCATGAGGTTCAAGGTGGTTCTGTAATAAAACCTCTAATCGGAGTTAAGCATAATATCCCTTCTGATGCCTCGGTTACAAGGCCTGTTATTGAATCACAAAAAGGTCTTGCATTTTCCCAGAGCCTTTTACCATGGTATTCAAAAATTGATGCCTATCACATGATGACCTGTACCATTGATGAAGCGGTTCGAAGATTAATTGCAGTGGGTGGTAATTTTGATCACATTGGAGGCTTAGATAATTTTTGCTGGCCAAATATTCAATTTGATCCAAAAAATAATCCAGATGGAAAGTTTAAGGCAGCACAGCTTGTCAGAGCCTGCAGAGCTTTAAAAGAGGGCTGTGAAAAATATGAGATACCTCTGCTGTCAGGAAAAGACAGCATGTATGTTGACGGACATCTTCAAGGTGAATTTGGTGAAAGAGTTAAAATGTCAGCCATGGAAACCATTCAGTTTTCAGCAACGTCTGTTATTGATGATGTCTCAAAATGTCTGACCATGGAGCCAAAAGTTTCAGGTGATCTTGTTTATGTTATCGGTACCACTGCCAATGAACTTGGTGCCTCGGAATATTATGATCTGTTTGACAAGACAGGCCTGAATGTTCCCCATGTGGATTTTGATAAGTTTAAAAACATATACAAGATACTCCAGGAAACCATTGAAAGTGAGCTTTTAGCCTCCTGCCACGCCGTTGCAAGGGGAGGGCTTGGTGTGCATCTTTCCTATATGACAATGGCGGGTGGTTTGGGACTTGATATTGATTTGTCTAAGCTTCCAACAGATACAAATAGAGGTACTCTTCTTGATGAAACCATGCTCTATTCAGAATCTGCCGGCAGGTTTATTGTTACAATAGCACCTGAAAACAGACCTCGGTTTGAAAAATTATTAAACTCTATTTCCTCAGCCTGTATCGGTACGATAACAGATAAACATGATCATTTGAAAATTGCTGGTCATTATAAAAATACTCTGGTTGATCTCTCAATAAACAATATAGAAAAAGCATTTAACAAAACCTTTGGAGATATGATATGAGAAAGGTTAACGCACTTATATTAACAGGTTTTGGCCTGAATTGTGACAATGAAACAGCCCATGTTTTTGAACTTGCAGGAGCAAAGGCCCATAAAATTCACATAAATACTCTAATTTCAGGAAAAGTTAAACTTAAGGATTTTCAAATTCTTGTCTTTGGTGGAGGCTTTTCCTGGGGGGATGACCATGGTGCAGGAGTTATTCAAGCCTTAAAGCTCAAAGATCATATAGGAAAAGAGCTCCTCTCCTTTGTGGATCAAGGAAATCTTGTCATTGGAATCTGTAATGGATTTCAAGCTCTTGTCAACCTTGGGCTTCTACCCGGGCTTGATAATGATTATACCAAAAGATCCGTTGCCATAACCTATAATGACTGTGGTAATTTCAGGGACCAGTGGGTACACCTTACAGCAAATAAGAAAAGCCCTTGTGTATTTACAAAAGATATTGATATAGCAGATTTTCCCATCCGCCATGGAGAGGGTAAATTCATTGCAGACAAAAAAATCATTGATACTCTTATATCCCAAAACCTCATTGTCTTTCAATATGCAGACAAATCAGGCACACCAGCCAAAGGCAGTTTCCCTTTAAATCCAAACGGTTCCATTGATGATATTGCAGGAATCTGTGATCCCACAGGAAGAGTGTTCGGGCTTATGCCCCATCCTGAAGCCTATAACCATTTTACAAATCATCCTGACTGGACACGCAATACCCAGATCCTGAAAAGGGCAGGAAAATCTTTTGATCAGGTAACCATTGGAGTAAAGCTCTTTAAAAACGGAGTTGACTATATTAAAAATAGTGTTTGATTTGATTATAGGTTTTTAATATCTGCTGTCATATTCTTAACACTCTGAGTTGCCTGCTCGTCTGGTTGTCAATCGGTGCTCCGATTTTAACACTCTTTTCATTGGTGAGTGTAATCCTTGCCCATTGATTCCAACCCTTAAGAGAATACCATATTCCAATGTGCTCCTTGTTTGGGCCAGTAATATTGGAACCATAATCTTGATAGCCTTTGATATTACGGTTGGCATGTACCCATATCCAGGAATGAAGTAGTTTTGACGTCAACTCTATGGGTTCCCAGAGTCCAGGGCTCATTGTAAAATCCTTTGATATTCCCACAACAGCCTTTGGAAAGGTTTTAGTTCCAAAATAGTAGTATTTATAGGCTGGATCTACTTTGTAATCTTCAAAAGCCATGGTTACATCATTACTATGAATCAGCTTCCCATAATTACCCTTTGTGGCAGCACATCCGCCAATAGCCATTAAAATAAAAAAAATCAGTATGGCGGTATAAAACTGTGAATGTCCATGGATCATGGTGTGGATACCTCCAAATTTATATATCTAAAATATAAGGTGTAATATACTACTCATTTTTTATAAAAACAAGGATAGTTTAAACAGGATAATTTAAAACAAGTATGGTTTAAATAGTTCTAATTTTGAAATAATATTCAATGTTCTTGACACGCCTGGGCTGTTTTAATATAGCTGATTTAAGAACAAACCAATATCAATATAATATTTTACTATAGGTAAAGAAAAAATAAAAGAATTTAAGGAGTTATCATGAAGCAAAGCATATGTATGTTAATTGTGTTGAGTGTTCTGTTTTTATTTCCCAATAATTATGTAATTGCCCAGGATGAAGTTCTGCTTAAAAGATTAGAACAGATTATACAAAATCAGCAAAAGCAGATTGATGCCCAGGCAGATGCTCTGGCAGAGATGAAAAAACAACTTGATGTTTTAACAAAAGAGAAAACAATTTCTACCGGCGATAAAGTCGAAAATGGTAAAACCTCTCTTTTAGCAATATCTTCCGGGGACAAAAACACCAGCTTAAAGATATATGGTCATATCAACAGGGCAGTTCTGGTAGTTGATGATGGTGATGATGGTAATGTTTACCAGGTGGATAATTCCAACTCCATGACAAGGATTGGATTCAGCGGAACCAAAAATTTGAATGAAGGTTTTGAAATCGGTACCTTGATTGAAGCTGGTTTCCAGGCCAACTCTTCTTCGGCAGTATCGCAAAATGACAAGAGAGAAGTGGGTAACGACATTGGTTTTACAAAAAGGCATGCTGATATTTATCTTGCCCACAAAACCATGGGTAAACTCTCCATTGGGCATGGCAGCACAGCCTCTGATGGAACTTCTGAAGTTGATCTTTCCGGAACCAGTTTGATCGGATATGCAAGTATTGGTGATATGGCTGGTGGACAGCTTTTCTACGACAAAAATAGTTCTTTGCTCTCTTCAACAAAAATAGGGGATGTATTTAGTGATATGGATGGTGGCAGGGATAGCAGAATCAGGTATGACACTCCTTCTTTTAGCGGCTTTACAGGATCGGTTAGTTATATTGCCGATGGCGGCGGAGACATTGTGGCAAGATATGCCAGTGATCTAGAATTATTTAAACTTAAAGGGGCCATTGCATATCAAAACCCTGGGAATGCATCAGACAGTGTAGATGACCGTTTTAACGGATCTGCATCAATTTTGCTTCCATGTGGTTTTAATGCCACAACAGCTGCCGGTGTGCAAAGCTTTAAAGCTGCAGGAAAAGATGATGGTAAATTCTGGTATGTTAAACTTGGCTTTCAGCGTAAGTTCTTTGATGTGGGACTTTCCAGTATGTCCATTGATTATGGACAATATAATGATATAAAGCTTGATGGTGATCAGGCAGACACATTTGGCATCCAGTTTGTACAAAATTTTTCAGAATGGGCAACAGAATACTATCTTGGATACAGGTTTCATAAACTTGACAGAGCCTCTGAAAATTATGATGACATCAGTGCTGTCATGAGTGGATTGCGTGTAAAATTTTAATAACTGTCACAGACAGAAAGGAGAAATATTTTGCAGACTAAAATAACAAGAATACTGGGAATAAAATATCCAATTATCGGTGGAACCATGATGTCAATTTCCAAGGCAGATTTTGTTGCAGCTATCTCAAATGCCGGTGGCCTTGGTATACTGGCTTCTGCCATTTATGCAACCCGGGAAGAGTTTGCAGCTGCCATTGATCGTATAAAACAGTTAACTGACAAACCCTTTGCTGTTAATATTAATCTTTTCCCTTCCATGAGACCCATTGATAATAATGACTATGTAGATATTCTTGTGGAAAAAGGGGTTAAAATAGTTGAAACATCCGGCCATTCAGCCCCGGAAGAGCTTTGTGCAAGGTTTAAAGATGCAGGTATGACCTGGATACATAAATGTGTGGGAATCAGGTATGCAAAAAAAGTTGAAAAAATGGGAGCTGATATTGTCACTGTTGTGGGATATGAAAATGGCGGTGCCACAGGAAAACTTGATATCGGTACCCTGGTTCTGGTTCCTGCCATAAAAGATGCCGTTAACCTGCCCGTTATTGGAGGCGGTGGAGTCTCTGATGGCAGGGGAGTGACCGCACTTCTTGCCCTGGGTGCAGAAGCTGTAATCATTGGAACCAGGCTTTTAGTTACAAAAGAGTGTCCTATACATGATAATATTAAAAATGCCCTTTGTGATGCCAGTGAACTTGACACCATGCTGGTCATGCGTTCCATTGGTGCAACCCACCGTGTCTGGAATAATGCAGCCGCACAAAAATGTCTTAAAATCGAAGATGCTGATCAAGGTTTTGAAGCCATCATTGATGCTGTGGCAGGGGAGAAAGCAAGAAAAATGTTTAATCAGGGTGATCTTGATTCAGGCATTCTTGCCCTTGGGCAGACCATTGGGCTTATACATGATATTCCCACGGTTAAAGAGCTTTTTGACAGGATTATGGAGGATGCTCAAAAAATAGTGAAACAACTGGGAAATAGTTAGTAAGCAGTATAATTTACACCACATAACTTTTATGCTTTGCAGGGATGTCAGTCTATACCCTTTGTTTTTCAAGCTGTACAAAGTTGGACAGGCTGTAGAATTTTATAGTTTCTTTGGTAAGCTTGATATACTCTTTGTGATCAATTTTCAGCATGGGCAGAAAAAATGATTCTCCTGATACATAATTATGTATTGAATTCATAATATTGAGAACCTTCATTATTGCAGATGGGGAAGATTTGTCTTTTGTTTTGGAAAGCCCCATGGAATAGGCAATATCAGATAAAAATTCCGGGATAGCCTTGTCAAAATTGCTGTCATAACGATTCTTGGTAAAGTATCTGAAAATAGTAAGGTTTGACATTTCAGGATATTCAAAAAGATAATCAACTAATTCATCTATGGCAATATCAATGCGTTCTTCAAGAGGAAGTCCTTTTATGATGTTTTCAACTTCTATAAGCTTGGTTTTAATCCCATGGTTCATATCAATGACAACGGCCTCATAGAGGTTGCCTTTTTCACCCCAGTGATAATAGAGTGTTGAGATGTCAATACCAACATCGGATGCTATCATTCTTGTGGTTGTTCCATGGAATCCATATTGTCCGAAAAGCTTTCTTGCAGAGTTAAGAATTTTAGCTTTCATGGATTCAGGATTTTGACGTGCCTGTTCAAGTGGTGTTTTCATTATTTCCTATACAATATCTGTTTTTAAAAAGTCATTAATTTCATCTTCTGAATACCCGAGTTCTTCAAGGATATCACTGGTGTTCTGTCCAAAATTTACAGGTTGTGTACGAAGGGAACCAGGCGTATTACTAAGCTTTACACACACACCAAGAGTTGGAGCCAGGTTACCATTTTGATCCTTGAAATCAACAATGGTTTCTCTATAACGCAGATGTTTGTCCTGTAAAGATTCCATTAAATTATTAACAGGCCCCCAGCAAAGTTCAAGCTCTCCAAATTCATCTTTCCACTGTGCAAGTGTTTTTTCTCTGAACTTAAGACGTAGAGATTGTAT
Source organism: Desulfobacula sp. (assembly GCA_029940235.1). Lineage (GTDB taxonomy): Bacteria > Desulfobacterota > Desulfobacteria > Desulfobacterales > Desulfobacteraceae > Desulfobacula. The sequence continues at coordinate 8,669 of JAOZRI010000072.1, forward strand.
GATTTTTTCCCTCTGTTCTTCGTCAAATTGGAGGGGTGCATATTTTGCAATATCAAGTTTTTCACATAGGTTTTTCCAGAATCTGTATTCAACAGCTCCAATGGTCAGAAATTTATGATCCAGGGTTTCATATGTATTGTAAAAGGCATAATGGTGAGATAAAATAGTGTCTGATCGTACAGGAGCCTGGCCAGTTAGCTGCTGGAAAAAAAGAGGGATCTGCAGAAAACCTGCCATGGAGTCTGTCATGGAAATATCAATATACTGACCTTTACCATTTTTGTCCCGTGCATGGAGAGCAAGAAGAATCCCAATAACAGCATTCATACTACCGCCGGCAATATCTGCCATCTGAATACCTGGTATGGAAGGTGGTTTGTCAGGTTCCCCGATCTGATCAAGAACACCTGCAATACCAAGGTAGTTAACATCATGTCCAACACGATTGTGATAGGGTCCTGTCTGGCCATATCCTGTTATGGAGCAATAGATAATTTGAGGGTTTATTTTTTTTACACTTTTATAGTCAGCATTTAACCTGGAACTTGCGCCCGGTCTGAACCCTTCCACAATAATATCTGCTTTTTTAACAAGTCTGTAAAATATCTCCTGGCCTTTGTTGGTTTTAAGGTCAAGGGAAACATGTTCTTTGTTTCTATATAAAGGGGCTAAAAAAGGAGTATCATCTTTAAAACGTTTGTTTTCAAGTGCTATAACCCGTGCCCCGTGATCAGCCAGGATCATGGTGCAGTAAGGCCCTGGCAGAAGCCTGCTTAAATCAAGTACAGTTATTCCTGATAATGCACCATTTTTGCTCATTTTTTATCCTTTTCATTTCTTTTTGTTTATTGACAGGCTGTTACAGAACAGATAATTTTTTCAAGTTCAAGGCGGAAAATAAATTTGACCACAGGCATACATGTAGTATTCCGAGGATCAAATTTATTTT
>JAOZRI010000414.1 GCA_029940235.1 Desulfobacula sp.
CCCGGGCCTATATCCACAATCCAGTCTGATTTTTCCATGGTTTCCCTGTCATGTTCCACTATGATCAGGGTATTGCCTATATCCCGAAGATGGTGAAGAGTATGCAGCAGTTTAATATTATCTCTCTGGTGCAGACCAATTGAAGGCTCATCCAGAATATATAAAACCCCGGTCAGTTCAGAACCAACCTGGGAGGCAAGCCTGATCCTCTGGGATTCACCGCCGGAAAGGGTTGGACCGCTTCTGTCTAAGGAGAGGTAATCAAGGCCTACATTCACAAGGAATCCCAGCCGGTCTGATATCTCTTTTAGTAATTCCTCGGCAATAAGTTTTCTGTTCCCTGTCAAATTCAATTCATTAACAAATTCAAAGGTTTGTTTGATAGTCATGGCTGTCATGTCAATAATGGATTTTTTGTTAACATGGACATTGAGTATCTCTTTTTTCAAGCGTCTGCCCTGGCAGGCAGGGCAGGTACTTGCTGTCATAAAAGCTGAATAATATTTTTTCTGGCCTTCGGAGTGGGTAGCCTTATACCGTCTCATAAGGGTATGAACCAGACCTTCATGGGTTCTTGTAAATTCTCCCTGGAGTTTGGCTGAATGCCAGTTTACTCTCATCTCTTTTGTTTTTGAACCATATAAAAGCAGATTCTGATCTTTTTTTGGCAATTTTTTCCAAGGCAGGTCAAAATTGATTTTCCATTGATTTTCCATGGCTTTAAGCTGGCTCATACCCCAGGAGTTATCGTTATTATATCTTGGTCTTTTGATAAAATAATTTTTCCACGGGATAACAGCACCCTGCCTTATGCTTAAATTTTTATCCGGGACAATTTTGTTAACATCCATGGACAAAAGCGTGCCAATACCATTACAGTCAGGACACATGCCCAGGGGTGAATTAAATGAAAAAATCTGGGGAGTAAGTTCTGGATATGCAATGCCGCAGCAGGATCGCTCTTCACTCATTTTTAAATCTTCTCTGCCCAGCATATGGACAATGATCTGGCCGGAGCCGAGTTTTAAAGCATTTTCTACAGAATCTGTAAGACGCTTTTCAAATTTTTCATCGGGTTTAATATTCAGGCGATCCACAACAACTTCTATGTGATGTTTTTTGTTTTTTGCAAGGGTCTGGACATTTTCAAGTTCCTGGACGACACCATCAACCCGGACTCTGGCATAGCCCTGTTTTTTAAGAGCATCTATCCTATCTTTATGTTCACCTTTCCTGTTTTCCACAATGGGAGCAAGGATCAAAACCTTTGAATTCTCCGGCAGTGCCATGATCTGGGACACCATACTCTGAGCATGACCTCTGCCAACTTTTTTGCCGCATTTATAACAATACTGGGTTCCTATTCTGGCAAACAACACCCTTAAATAATCGTAGATTTCAGTAATTGTTCCAACAGTGGATCTTGGATTTTTACTTGCAGATTTCTGTTCAATGGCAATTGTGGGAGAGAGACCTCTGATTGTGTCATATTTGGGTTTTTCCATCTGCCCGATAAATTGCCTTGCATAGGAAGAGAGAGATTCAACATATCTTCGCTGACCCTCTGCAAAAATTGTATCAAATGCAAGGCTTGATTTTCCCGATCCTGAAACCCCTGTAAAAACAACCATTTTTTTTTTAGGGATATCAATATCAATATCTTTAAGGTTGTGCTCTTTTGCTCCCTTGACAATAATTCTGTCAAGTTCCCTGGAGCTTGTAACAGCTCCTATTGGTGAACTTATTGGACCGCCATTTTTCATCTATCTCTTATCTCCTGATCCTGATTTTAAATACTATTACTAATTTTCATGGCCGCAGCCCTGGTTTGTTTAATAATGGAAGGGATTTTATCTCTTGCCATGGAAGCTTTGAATCCTACTACCCATATGGCAGGGATATAAGCGCCGTGTTTTTTAATGGGTGCTGCCACGGCTCTGACTCCAGAGATATACTCCTCATCATCATAGGCAAACCCATCTTTTTTTACTTTTTCCAACTCCCTTATATACTCTTCAGGGTCAATAATGGTGTTGGAGGTAAATTGACGCAGAGGATTTGATTTTAAGAAGTCATGTACATTTTCAGGATCCATTCCAGAGAGAAACAGTTTGCCTGTTGCCCCTGCAAACAGGGGTAGAGCAGTCCCAATGGGAGAGGTTATTTTAAAGTCTTTTCTGGATTCAACAATATCAATGATGGTTACTCTGTCATTGTTGAGAATACCGAGAAACACCGATTCCTGGCACTGCTCCATTAACTCTTCCATGATTGGCCGCGCAATTTTTTTAAAGTCAATTCTTTCGTGGGCAGATTTCCCAAGTTCCATAATAGTCATACCGATAAAATAGCGTTTTGAAGTGGAACTCTGGATAATGGCACCCTGTTCTGATAAAGCGGTAATAATACCATGAACAGTGCTTTTACTGATATCTAACATGGATGCAATTTCACTGATCCTCAACCCCTGGGAGCTTTTTGCAATGGCTTTTAAAATAATAAATGCTTTTTTAACAATGGGTGCCTGATATTTTTTTGTCATTG
>JAOZRI010000415.1 GCA_029940235.1 Desulfobacula sp.
ACTCATTATTTAATAAATTAAACAATGAATTTGAATTTAATTATGATCTTGCCTGTAATTCAGAAAATTGTAAATGTATAGATGGGTCTAAAATTGATATTGGGAAAAATGGTTTAGATTTTAATCCAGATGAATACCGACAAAATAAGGTTAATAAAAAAATACAATCTAAAGACTATCTTACAATATGGTGTAATCCTCCATATAACAGGATTGATAAACCAAAATTTATAAAAAAATGTTTTGATTTAAGCCAGCATCCAAGGGTAGACACTGTTGTGATGTTAATCCCATCTAAAACAAGCACTGGTGATTTTCATGATATTATTTTACCTAATGTCGAAATTCGCTGGCTTAGAGGAAGACCAAAATTTAAAGGTATAAATTATAGAAGAAAATATGTAACTCAAAATGCTGGAAGAAACGATTGCATGATTGTGATTTTTAGATAGGTATTGTTCATACTCCATCATATGTATTTAAGCCACGGCAATCAATTTTTCAGTCCGGTCTTCCAAACTTTGAATAATTTCCTGGATAGAATCTACTTCAGATTCATCAAAATATGCTTCACCGCACTGACTGCACACCCAGGCTGGTACACTGTCCAATGTTAAATGATACCCCTTCCGGTCAACATGAAAAGGTGCGATACTTTTTTCCATTAATCCCTTACAATGCATACATTTCATAGTTTTTTCCTTGTTTTAAAATTGTTGTGCCAATCTTCTTTGTTTGGCAAATATGCAGTAATAATTGCCAGATAGTCTTCCTTTGGCGAACAAACAACATGTATCGGACGATCTGTACAAAAACCAAAAATCAAACAACTGTGACCACGGATGTCATTTGGATAGTTTTCTATGATTTCACCATTTTCAATAATATATCTGATTTCTTTAGTGAGAATCATTCTGTCTGGTTTTGATATTTGACGTACAGCATGGGTAAGGAATAAGATTTTTTTTGCGGCACTTTTTTTTACTAAATCAAAAATATTTCCTCCGCTCATTTAATCATCCTTATTTTTATATTATTTTTAAACAAAATTTTAAAATTTAATCTATCAAATGAATAATACCCGGTTAAACAAACAAAATCAAATTTTGTTTGCTGTGCGAAAAAAATAGTGATTGAATTATCCCTATAAAATCATCATTCTTTTTGCTTTTTGACATACTTTTTCTCAACCCATGTTTGAACCTCTGTCAAAGCCCTGGGTGGTGTTGGAATGATGCCTTTTAACCATCCTTCACAGGTCTTTGATTTTTTACGCCCAGTAATTTTAGCAATTTGTGCTACAGAAAGATTGTATTTTTTTTGCAGATTTTTGAGCTTGTTTGTTGAATTATTGCCCCTATGTAAATTATTTTCAAGGATTGGTTTTTTATTTTTTCCATGATGTAACCATGCCGAATTTGCAGCTATTGTAAGCCCAATTGTAAGAGGTTCAAGAATTAATACCAGTAATGGGATAAACGTTGAGATGATACTTGCCCCTTTGATTCCAAAAATTTCAGCAACTGCTGTTACAGGGTTAGAATTGTGATTAGGAAGACCATCTAAGGTTGTATCAATCATCATTATTTGAGATCTTAATACTGATTCTTCATAATCCAATGCATTAATTTGGACCTGAATAACATGGTTTTCCTGAACAGCTTTTTGATGGCATTGTGATAAAAATCCCAGCACTTTAAATGATGTTAAAAATGTCAGAACAAAAACAATAATAATATACCATGTTTTTGCCATAGTGTTATGTTGGCGCCACGAGCGATATAAATGTGAGATAGTTAAAATTTTCCCAATCTCCATGCCAAGTCTCATGCAAATTATAATAATAGTATTATTTGTAAATATTGAAAGCAGTCCAGCAATTGACATAAATGTAGAGCTTCCAAAGACTAAGATTAAACTAAGGGTCACAAGTGCTATATACATGTTTTCTCCTTTTAATTGCCAGGTTTTGATGAGTTTTGTCAGAAATTTTTCTAACCGGGTAGGGTTTTTTTTGACATGGTTAGATTTGGTTTTGGAATTACCAGGGTAATGTAAAACAGGTTTTGGTGTTTTGTATTTGTGGTGAGATAAAATGGATTTTGATTTGATTTAATGTTGAATTAGAATTCAATTGCTGATCGAATATTAAGAAATAATAATTAAAATATGGCAAAATTATCTTCACAATCAGACGGCTTTTAATGGTTCGAAACGCCTGTAAAATCAGATGAAATACGCTTAAAACCGAGCTTTCACGCCGGCGACAGGGGTTCGCCCCTTGGGGACGCCAATTAGAATATCAAGGCTTTCAGCATTTTGCTGAGAGCTTTTTTATTTTGGATAAATGTTATCCCCCACCGTATCCCCCACAAGGTCGATCGTTTTCGGCAGATGTAGAACCTTTGAATAGTTTACCAAGTCGCGGCAAAATTTCATTGAACACCTCTATTTTAAAATTCTTGTTGCATTTACTATTGCAAGCAAGGCAACTCCCACATCAGCAAAGACAGCCTCCCACATGGTGACAATACCAAAGGCA
>JAOZRI010000416.1 GCA_029940235.1 Desulfobacula sp.
TTGTTGGAAAAAGGTCTTTCTGTTCCATTTTTCTGGGTGACACTGTATTGCAGGTCAGTAAGTTTTGCCTTTATGATTTTATCATCTGGTTTTTCATAAGTTTTGCTCTTTGGCTCATCTTCCCATACCACTTTAAGAAAATTCTGCCTTCCAGAACCCATCCTGTAGCTGTTATAATGTATTGGATTTTTCTTGTAATAATCCTGGTGATATTCCTCTGCCTTAAAAAACTTTGATGCCTGCAGTATTTTTGTTGCTATGGGTTTATCAAATTTACCAGAGCTCTCAAGATTTTTTTTGGAACGCTGTGCAAGGACTCTTTGATCATCATCATGATAAATTATTGCAGTGGCATACTGACTGCCGCGGTCAGCAAACTGCCCATTGGCATCTGTGGGATCTATCTGCCGCCAGAAGACATCGAGAAGTGTCTCATAGGAGACTATTTTGGGATCATAGGTCACATCTATTGCTTCAAGGTGACCTGTGTCAAAAGAGCACACCTGTTCATATGTAGGATTTTCTGTTTTGCCACCGGTATAGCCTGATACAACATCAATAACACCGTCAATCTTGTCAAAAGGATGTTCCATACACCAGAAACATCCCCCTGCAAAGGTGGCAGTTCTATATCTTGTCTCTTTTGCCATACCAAAAGAGACCATGGAAAAAAATACTACTGCACCTGTTAAAAATATATTTCGAAACATTATTTTTTCCTCCTTTTGTACAATCATTACCCTTGATAAAACAAAATAACTGTTTTTATTTTTCCAGCAACTTTATTTAAAGGTTCTTTTTAATATGAAGTGATGCAAAAATAAGCCCACCATGACAACTTATAGATAAAAATTTCCCATACAAATATCCAGCTTTATAAAAAAACTGAAACAGGTGATGAATCAATGCCCCTGATCCCATCATAAATCAGGTAAGCTCTATGATGAAAAGGAATTTTAAGCTGTTCAATGGTAAGGGTTTTTACCTGAAACACTGAAAAATGAAATAACAAAAGAACAAATTTCAGGAGAGATCAATCATGTTTTTACTTTTTGCATTAAATCGCATCATCATAAGACTGGCAGATGCAGTCAGGCTGATCAGCAATCCATACCAGATACCATATATACCCATATTAAACTTGAATGCCAACAGGTAACCACAAGGCAGACCTATTAGCCAATATGCAGCAAAAGTGATCAAGGTGGGAATTTTCATATCTGTAATTCCCCTTAAAATTCCAAGCCCGACTGCCTGTGTGCCGTCGGATATCTGGAAAAAAGCAACAATGATCAACAAATTTGCACTGATCTCAATAATTGCAGAGTCACTAATATAAAGAGATGGCAGAAAAAACCTGAAAAGGATAAAAAGCAAACCAGCAGATGCCATAAAAATAATACATAAAAATGTGGCACAAAATCCAGCAACTCTTGTTCCGGCAACATCTTTTCTGCCAACGGCATTGCTGACCATGATTGTTCCGGCAGAAGAGATCCCCATTGCAACCATAAAAGAGATGGATGCAAGGTTTAAAGCAATCTGGTGGGCAGCAAGAGGAGTTGTCCCCATCCATCCAACCATGATCGCCGATGCTGCAAATGCGCCGACTTCAAAAAAATATTGAAAACCTGCCGGGATACCAATGGTCAATAATCGACGTATCATGGGAAAATTAATTTTCCTGTAATTCAGCGTTGGATCAAAACGTTTCATTTTTGATGACCTCATTATCACAATCATTAAAGTGACAGCCATAAAGATCCGTGAACTTATAGTTGCAACACCGGCACCTGTAAGTCCAAGAGGAGGCACACCAAGGTTCCCATAAATAAAAATCCAGTTGGCAAAAACATTTACAATATTGGCAAAGAGCATAATAAGCATGGCAGGCTTTAAATAGTTAACACCCTCTGCAAACTGACGATAGCTTTGAAAAATCATCATAGGAATAATGGAAAAACCCAAGACATTCATATAAATAGCAGCAGATGCCACAATCTCTTCAGGCTGATTCAGATATTGTATTGTTTGGGATAAAAAAAGAACAACTCCACAAAGCAAAAATCCTGAAACCAGATTCACAATAATGCCCTGGCGCAGAACAACGCCGCACTCCTCATCTTTACCAGCACCAAAGGCAATAGCAGTCAATGGTGTAACAGCCATGGTCAGCCCGAATCCAACAACCATAATCAGTGTAAAGATGGCATTGGCAATGGATGCAGCAGCCAGGGCATGCGCTCCTACCTTTCCAACCATAATATTGTCCACCACAGACATCATCAATTGTCCAAGCTGTCCTGTAACAATTGGAATGGAGAGTTGAATGGTTTTCTTGACTTGGTTTTTAAACATCTATTAATATCAGCAGTTATTTAAGTCCATAATTTAATAAGGAAGGAATTAAATAGCAAATCAATAAAGAAAGCAATAGAAATCATTGCAGATTACGCCGAGAGCTTTGAATAATATTCAATTTTGTTTTAGTGTAAGGAAGATGAAAATTATAACCGGAGGAATACATTAAGTATTTTGAG
>JAOZRI010000417.1 GCA_029940235.1 Desulfobacula sp.
GTCCGACATAGTCAAAGGTTAGCCACCGGGCTATCACCAAGGGTGCATTTGTGGAAGTACGCTGGCCAAGAAGAGCTGCTTCTGGGATTTTGAACCGGATGGAGATGTGGATGGTCTGGATTTAAGTGAGTTCAGGCTGGGCTTTGGCCCGGAAGGGTATAATGAAACTGACCTTGATAGTTTTAGAAACAAATTTGGCAAGACTGACTGTTTGAACTAAAACATGCTGTTAAATATAAGGAGATTTATGAAAAAGATTTTTATATTTGTTCTGCTATTGTTTAATTTGTATCTTTCTAAGATAATGACTTTATCTATCCTGAGTTTACTTTTTTCCTTTGCTTTTGTAAGCGACGGGGCAACAGATCCTGGGTTTATCAGCGGGACTGTCACTGTTTTCCAAAAACAGCTTTTTGGAAAATTTAAAAAAAAAGAAGACATGAGCGGCGTACTTGTTTATGTCACAGGGTTTAAAAGTGAAGCGCCTAGAGAGATACCTGATATAGTGCAAAAAAACATGACGTTCTATCCTGAAATCCTGCCAATCGTAGTCGGGCAAAAGATAAGGTTCCCCAATAAGGATGATATATATCATAATGTCTTTTCCATCTCTCCGGTCAATTGTTTTGACCTGGGTCAGTATAAAGGGGTGGAAACCCCCAAAACAGTGCTTTTTGAAAAGCCCGGCCTTGTGACGGTTTTTTGTAATATCCATCCTCAAATGATTACCTATGTTGCTGTTCTGGAGAACAAGGCTTTTGCCATGACCAATCAAGAGGGTGTATTCCAGATACAGGATGTCCCCCCGGGTGCTTATAAGATACATGCATGGTTACCCAATGCCAAAAGGGTCACCAAAGAAGTACTGACCAAACCTGGACTAAAAAATGTAATAAATCTGGAAATAAGCCAGACCATTAAAGTGACACCTCATAAACGAAAAGATGGGTCACCATATCCGGTAGTCCCTGTGTGTCAACCATAATGGCAGTTAAAATTAATTTTCAAACCAAATTGTTTTTAGTGCTGGGAGCTGTGGTTTGCCTTTCAATAATGAGCATTTTATTCATCATTCAGGAAACCACAAAAAGACGTGTCCACGAAAATATCAAAAAAAGATTTGAGAATACACAGGTTGCATTAAGACACCTCCAAAAACTGAGGACACAATTTGCCATTGATGCCATTGATACCCTTACGACCAGTAATGCTCATTTTAGATCGGTCCTTTCAACCGCCTCAGTGCCTGGAGATGGTCTTGGTTTTGGGGATAATCACAATGAGCATGAAATCCTGAAAGATTTGAATTTGAGATTGATGTCAATTCTCCCTTTTATTTCCTTATATAAAAAGGCAGATATCCTTATTGCGACCAATGCTGAAGGCATTTTGCTGTTCTCCAAATCTTTTCCCGGTAAATTTGGAGTAGATTTGACAAATATTCACTTATTTGAAGAACTGTCAGAAAAACTTGTGGCAGTTGATGTTTGGCGTGCGGACATGCAAAAAGAAAAGGACTTTCTTGTTTTGGCTAATGAAAGCAACGCGGTTTATCATATGATCGCGAAACCAGTGGTTTTCAGAGATGAAATTCATGGTGTGGTTATTTTTGGAAGTCGTATTGATAAAGATATCCTTTTACGCCTTAAAAATATTTCCGGCGTTGAGTTAGCGCTCTATTCCAGTGATGAAATCTATACATCTACCCTGCCGGTGACTGCAGAGCAGGCACTAACTGATTTCATGACAACGTCTTTGGATGATGGGAAAAAGTTTAATTTTCATGAAATCTTCCTTGATAAAGAATCCTATTTATCAAGGAAGTTCTCCATCCTTGCAGACGTAGGTATTGAAAAAGGAAGTTTTATAGCTCTGAAGTCCCTTACAAAAGAAATGAAATTCGTATCTAAGCTTCGCATTACTTTCATTGTTATGGGGGGAGTTATTCTTCTGATTGCCCTTGGATTAAGTTTCTTTATGGCAAAAAGTTTTACAAAGCCTTTAAAGAAACTGGCCATGGCTGCAAAAAGCATCGGTGCCGGTAAGCTTGATACAAGCGTTGACATTCGTACTGGAGATGAGTTGGAGACACTTGGAGATGCATTTAACAATATGGTAAACGGGCTCAAAGAAAAGGAGTTTATCGAGGATATTTTTGGAAAGTATGTAGACAAACATGTCAAGGATTAAGTCCTTTCAGGGCGTATGCCCCTTGATGGAGAACAAAAAGAGGTATCGGTATTGTTTTCTGATTTGAGAGATTTTACTGTTTTGATTGAACAAAATGATTCCAAAAAAGCAGTGAAGATTATGAATCTATATTTTGAAGTGATGTCCCAGGCCATTCACAGTAATAACGGCCATGTGCTTCAGTTTATCGGAGATGAAATCTATGCTGTGTTCGGTGCCCCGGTTTTTTCAAAAAATCATTGTACAGATGCTGTAAAAGCTGCCCTTGCTATGAAAAACAAGTTATCTGATCTAAACAATGAGTTCAAAGAAAAGGGATGGCCCACTTTAAAACACGGGATAGG
>JAOZRI010000418.1 GCA_029940235.1 Desulfobacula sp.
ATTTCATATAAATAATACCTTATCAGAATTAAAGCCATTGAAAAAGGATTTTATAACAGGCAGGTAACAGTTTCAGGAATAAGACATATAATGGCAATTCCAATAATCTGAATTATAACAAAGGGAATAATACCTTTATAAATATCTGTAGTAGCAATTTCCGGTGGAGTTACCCCTTTGAGATAAAAAAGCGAAAATCCAAACGGCGGTGTTAAAAAAGATGTCTGCAGGTTTACAGCGATCAAGACTGCCAGCCACAAAGGATCTACACCCATACTTATCATAATCGGTGCCAGAACAGGTACATGGATAAAAGTAATCTCAATAAAATCCAGAAAAAACCCTGCAATAAAAATTATGGACATTACTATCAAAAGAACCCCCCATTTTCCAAAAGGAAGTGATGCAATTAACTCCCTGACCAGCGCATCACCGCCAAGACCTCGAAAAACAAGACCCAGAGTAGTTGCTCCAACAAGTATGATAAAGACCATACAGGTCAGTTTGGTTGTCATATCCATAACAGCCTTGACCATTTGAAAGTTAAATCTTCTATGTGCGATGGCAAGGCATGTTGCACCAATAGCACCAACAGAAGCTGCTTCTGTTGGAGATGCAATCCCTGCAAAGATTGAACCTAATACTGCGATCATAAGCGTTAAGGGTGGTATAAGCGCTTTAAAAACCATTGTCAACAGCTCCTTGCGCGTTATATTATCAAGAACTTCCTGATCAATGGGGGGTGCCCATTCGGGTTTTATCCTGGCAATAATTAAAATATAAAGCATATATAAAGAGACAAGGATCAATCCGGGTATAACAGCTCCCACAAAAAGATCACCAACTGGAACATTCATGATGTCACCGAGAAGTACCAGTACAATACTTGGCGGAATGATCTGCCCCAATGTTCCAGATGCAGCAACAGTTCCCGTGGTCAGACTTTTATTGTAACCACTTTTAAGCATGGTTGGAACAGACAAAAGCCCCATTGTAACAACAGTAGCACCAACAATACCTGTTGAGGCTCCCATAAGTGCTCCTACAAAAATAACGGATACTGCAAGCCCTCCCCTGATTTTACCAAAAACAAGGGCCATTGCCTCAAGTAATTCTTCAGCAAGGCCTGATCTTTCAAGCATTACGCCCATATAAATAAACAGTGGAACTGCCAAAAGGGTAAATTTTGTCATAGTTCCCCAGATTCTTAAAGGCAGCAATTGGAAAAAACCAGGGCCAAATCCATATAAACCAAATGCCAGAGAGACTCCACCAATGGTAAAAGCAACAGGGAAGCCAAGAAGTAAAAGCGCAAAGACAGCCGTAAACATAATCAAAGGCATAAATTCATTGATAAATTCCATTATTTTTTATCCTCCTGCCTATTATGTGTGATTTTCTGCTTTGGTCTGACCTTTAGCTCATACCCCATTATCACCATAAAGCTTTTACACGCTTCGGATAATCCTTGAACCAAAAGAAGAGAAAACCCGAGAGGAATCATTGCTTTTAAAATATATCTTGCTGGTAGTCCACCTGGATCTGGTGAGACTTCCCTTACACTCCAGGAATTTAAAATAAAACCTTTGGCAGATATAATAACCATGATTGAAAAGGGGATAAGAAAGACAAAGGTACCGAAAAGATCAATCCATGCTTTAGTTTTACGGGATAATTTAAGATATATAATATCAACTCGGACATGCCCACCTTCCTTAAGAGTGTAAGCAGCACCAAGAAGGAAAACAACAGCAAACAGATGCCATTCCAACTCCTGTAAAGCAACATTTCCTTTATGAAACACATATCTCATAAATGTATCATAAAATACCAAGAGTACCATGATAGTTGTAATCCAACCAACCAGATAACCTATTTTATCATTCAAGTTATCAATAAAATTAACAAATTTTTCAAGATATTGCATGGATAACAATTACTCCTTTATAATTAAAGGTAACTTTTGATTAAAATTTTGACTAACCGCCATGTGGCGGATCTGGTTATCCACCACACAATACTCTGAAGGGCAGAAACCAAAGCATGAAAAAATAAAAACCATTAGCTATTCTTGCATATAAACTCTCCTCAAACACTTTTTGAACAAGATATAATAATATGGCATCATCAGCATAATATATTTTTTTGCCTGCCGCTTTTATCAAAGCCTTGAGATTATAATTAAAATTGTTTTTACCAATCCATTTGACAGCATTCACAAAACCTCTTGTTTATGCTCTCTACGAAAAATATGTATAACAAAAACACAATATATATACAAGCCAAACAAAACACCTTAATATGATTTAAAAATTTCGAATCAGGCAAGATAGATTAAAAATTGGTAATAGACCATAGATAAAGAATTCTATAAATTTGAAATTTATATTCTTGATTAAAAATTTAACTGTCTGCCTGAAGTTAAAATTCATGGATAAAACGCAAAAAAGCCCTGACAGTCGTAATGACCATTAGGGCTTTTGAAATAAATAACCTGGCAGCGTTCTACTCTCCCACACAGTCTCCCA
>JAOZRI010000419.1 GCA_029940235.1 Desulfobacula sp.
TAAAGCTGGTGCCCAGGAACAGAATTGAACTGCTGACACGGGGATTTTCAGTCCCCTGCTCTACCGACTGAGCTACCTGGGCTCAAACAACAAGAGGCTTTATATGTTTTTTTATTGTATATGTCAAGAAAAAAATATTAACAATGTATTTGGAAAATCTATGTTTTTACATGTCGCCAAAGATATGTTGAATAAGAGTGCAAGCTGCAATAGACGCTGTTTCCGCCCTTAAAATTCTGGGCCCAAGAGCATGGGATAAAAATCCTTTTTCCTTTGCCAATAGTATCTCTTTTTGTGAGAATCCGCCCTCAGGCCCAATTAGTATGATTATCTTTTTTGGGGAAATACTTTTTTCCACAGTTTTGATTTTCTGGTTGGATTTTTCATGGAATGCAATTTTTAAATCATGGTTTTCAGATTGTTCCATAAAGGTTTTAAAACTCAATGGTTCTGATATTTGGGGAATACAGCTTCGATTGCACTGTTTTAAAGACTCTTTTGCAATACTTTCCCATCTTTTTTTTCGGTTTTTTATTCTTTTGATATTTGGACGGGGAATTGACCGTTCACAAAAAAAAGGTATCCATTTCTGAATACCCAATTGTGTTACATGTTTTATTATAAAATCCATTTTTTTATCTTTAAGCATGCCGGAACAGAGTGTGATATTGATGAATGATTCAGTTATGGAGTCAAGTTTTTCAATAATATCAATTTTGATAATATCTGGCATGGCCATGCTGATTACTGCATTATAGTCCCTGCCTTTCCCATCTGTTATTGACATTTGGTCACCGGTTTTTTTTCTGAGCACTTTAAATATATGTTTTGCATCCTGCCCTGTAATACTTGTTTTAAAAGGTAATGCTTCAATTTTTTGAATAATAAATTTTTGCATAATGTGATTTTTTAAAATAAAAGGGGTGAATTGTAAATATCTTTTTTCCTTTCTTTCTCTTTAATTTCAAAAGGGGCGTAAAATAGTTGACACTTTGGTTTTGCTTTGATATTTTTTTCCAAGATCAACTAATATAAAGAAGGTATTGTCTTTAATATTCAATAAAAAGAGGCCAATGATATGACACAATTAGGTGATGACGCTATTATTGAACTGACAGATGTTGTAGATAAAGAGGCAGATCTGTCTATGAGTGAAGATGTAATTGAACTTACTGATATTGCAGAAGATGATGATACTAACCTTGATATTGATATTACAAAAGAAGATGATTTTGAGATTGATATAAGTGACTCTGAAGATGTTGATCTGTTAGATGATGGTTTGGAAAATGATCTGGAAGCTGATATGGATGGAGACTTGGAAGATATTGATAATGCAGGTCTGGCAGGAGATAATTTTGTTGATTCAGATTCAATTGATTTTGAGTTAGAAGAGGATGAGTTAGAAGAGGAAAGTTCGGAAAATGATGATGAAAATCATATTATAGAAGACAAATTAAAGCTTGAATCTGAAGTACAAGAAGTAGTGCCTGATGAGATAAAGATTGATCAGGCTCAGATAGAGGTTATATTGGAACGGATAATTGAAAAAAAGTTTGCAGATAAAATAGAGAGTATTTTGTTTGAGGTTATGGAAAATGTAATTGAAAAACAGATTATAGAGATTAAAGAAAGTTTGCAAAAAGATCTTGAGCAGATCGGTAATAACTGACTTTAACAGTGTAAAATTAAATAATTAAAATATGATAAAATTGACAGGGGTTCTTTAAAAAGATCCCCTTTTTCATTAGCAAGAGGGCCTGTTTTAGATAGAGATAATAATGAAATCTCAAAGAGTTTTAGAGGTTTGACAGGCTGTTGCAGAACAGGTAATTTTTCATATATTATAAATCAGGAGTTGATCTATGAGTTCGGATTCTCTGGACAAAGGATATACGCCAGCAGGCATTGAGCAAAAATGGTATAAATTTTGGCTTGATAATGGATTTTTCAAAGCTGAAGACAAAAGCGATAAAAAGGCTTTCTCAATAGTTATTCCACCCCCGAATGTAACCGGAGTGCTCCATATGGGGCATGCCTTGAATAATGTTATCCAGGATATCATGTGCAGATACCAAAGGCTTTGTGGTGTCAATGTCCTGTGGATGCCGGGAACAGACCATGCCGGTATTGCAACACAGAATGTTGTTGAAAGACAGCTTGCAGAAAAGGGACTTACAAGGGATGATGTTGGCAGAGAAGAGTTTATAAAACATGTCTGGAAATGGCGTGAAAAATCAGGTGGCGCCATTATCAACCAGCTTAAAAGACTTGGTGCTTCCTGTGACTGGGACCGCGAGCGTTTTACCATGGATGAAGGGCTTTCCAATGCTGTTAGAAAAGTATTTGTAAGGCTTTATAAAGAGGGACTGATTTATCAGGATCAATATATTATCAACTGGTGCCCAAGGTGTAAAACAGCTCTTGCTGATCTTGAAGTTGAATATGAGGAGAAAGATGCATATCTCTATTATATAAAATATCCTTTTGTGAATAAAAAAAAGGGGCTTGTTGTTGCAA
>JAOZRI010000073.1 GCA_029940235.1 Desulfobacula sp.
ACTTTAAGCCGCTTGAAGAGGCCATCATTCTGGATTTTTTTCTTTAAAATCCTTAGAGCTCTTTCAACATCATTATCAATAACTGTAACTGTAATTTCCTTCAAAAAACATCGCCCCTTTCATTGTGTATTTAAATAATAACTATTTATAACCCGCCTTTTTATCAAAAAAATATTTTAAAAGCAAGACAAAAAAAGGGTGTTTTACTTAAAGTTTGGAAATCAATTCATCGGTTACAGATTGAAGATCCTTTTCTCCTGCAAGTGTAAAATATTTTATGGAATCATCTTTTGCTGCCAGATCCTTAAAATAATATGAAGAGGCAAGAGTTCCGGTATCTGTATCATAATAGATGGAGTGACGTTTATCAATGGCTGTTTCATCCTGATCGTCATCCCTTGCACTTAATTCACCGCCGCAAACCCGGCATTTATCTCCATCAGGCTTGATGGCGTCAATAAAAATATTATTGGGATGATTATTGTCTTTAGCACAAAGGCGGCGCCCCATGATTCTATTTTTGGCAATCTGCCTGTCAAGCAGCATCTCAATAACAATATCAAGTTTTATGCCAGCCTCTTCCAAAGATGCATGGAGTTTTTCAGCCTGGACTTTGTTTCTTGGAAAACCGTCAAGGAGCCATCCATTGCTGCAGTCATCCTGTTTTATTCTGTCAAGCACCATGGGAATGGTGATCTCATCTGGAACCAGATCTCCTTTATCAATAAATTCCTTTGCTTTTTTTCCAAGTTCAGTTCCACCCTTTATATTTTCACGGAAAATAGCACCTGATTCAACGTGTGCAATATTATATTTATCTTTCAGGATAGATCCCTGGGTTCCTTTACCACTGCCATTGGGTCCAAAAAATATTATGTTCATTTACTCTCCTTTATGAGATTTTAGAAATCTAATTAAACTTTATTTCCAAGCTCTCTTTGCATTAATAACTGCCATGGTAATCCATGGGCTTTCACCCAAGAGTATCCACAGCAAAACATGAAAGTCTCTTTATGATTTGCAAAAACTTTCACATAAACCACTTCACCGTTATATTTTTTTACAGCTGTGCATAATTAAGCTGTAGTTTTAATTATAAAAGCAAAATTTATTTGTCAAGATTAAGTAGGAATCTTAGAAGAAAAATGTTGTAACCAGAAGTCTTGATTTAAAACTTAACAATATGAATCAGACAAACCAGCCATAGTTTTGTATCGATCCTTTAGAGTCAAAAAAAAGGTCTGACATATCAAAATTATGTTCAAAATAATTATGGGATTTTGAACTTGTAAATCTGTTTTGGTTAAAAGCCGGATTCATGCTTTCGTATAGTTGTTCCATCTCTTCTTTTAATTTTTCTATTCTGTCAATAAGATCCTGTAGAGGATTTGCGACTTCTCCTGACTGCTGCGTACTGGTCAACACTGGCTTGGAAAAAAATTGGGGAACACTGAATTGTGACTTAGGTTCACTGCCTGCTGAAAGTTGAGCGTTTTCGTGATCTGATATTTTCTGAGTTTGATCTGCAAGGTCAATCTGGTGAATAGAACCTGTATGTCCATCTTCAAAAAGGAACACTCCTGTACTTTTAAGCTGACCTTTTAAATTGTTGTCAGATTCAGTCATATTAAACATTGTGGATGCATTTTCAAGCGATATGGCACCAACACCTGCATCTTTTAATGAAACAAGCAGATCTTCACCATTTGCATCTTTTGTCCACACAGAGAGTTGTGAAAACACAGCATCGTTTTCATCAATCCATCTGTTATGATCTTCATCAAAAACAGCAAGCTCTTCAAAGCCATTTCCACTGCCGGGCCCAAAAAGTTCAGATCCGTTGTTGATTATGTTGTCATGGTTTTTATCAAAAGCCAGAAATCCGCTTCCAGGGTTTACAAAGCTTATATTTTCCATCTTTCCATCACTGTCAAGATCAAATTCAAATGTGGTATCTGAAAGCTGTGGAATTTTTCCCTCCAGGCTGATTACCAGAGGATCAGTCAAATCAATTCTCTCCTGCCATGTCTCAACAGTTATCTGCTCTTCTCTTCTTGATAAAAACGACCTGTCAAGAGCCATATCAAGGGAAAAATTTATAACTCTTCCATCTTCAGTTGTTACCTCTCCTGTGGATGCAAATTGAACACTCTCTTCTTCAAAATGTATATCAGTCTGCATAAGTTCCATTTTTACGGCCTTGGCTGCAACCATTTGTGTTTGAATATTTTGTTTCTCTTTATCATGGGTTTGGGTCTTTGAGTCTTTCTGTTCAGAAAACCTAATGTCCTCTTTTCTCTGAATATGTCTTATGGCAACATCTTTATTGATAATACCCCCAACCAATCTCTCAATTACATATTGATGTTCATAATCTGTACTATCATCTGTTTCCAGCGATTTAACAGAAGAGCTCGCTGTTAAATTTCCAGAATAATTATATTTATATTCAAATTTCTCTTTTTGGGAGATGCTGACCCTGTCCACAAGAACCTGTGGAGTATCGCTCAATTCATCCATGGGGCTTTGGTTAATAAACCTGGTAATCTGTTTTTCTGATTTCTCCTCAAGGGACAAATCCATCTGTTTTAAATAATTTTCAGACGAAAAAACAATATTGGAATCTAATATTTTCATAAGGCATTCCCTCCCTGGAATTGATAGGCATATACTTGTATTTATCGGTAAAGAACAAAAAAGCTTGAAGATATATGCTGCAGAAAAGATAATGGTTGAAACCTTTGGACAATTAATGATATCTATTACTATTTTTACATAAATGTGAGATAAATTATCAATGAATTATCAAAACATTGAACACATTGCAGCTGGACAGTTAAAAACAGGCAAAGCACAAAGTGAGATATTGCAGGCTCATCTTGGGACTTGTGTAGGACTTGCTTTATATGATCAATCAAGCAAAACAGGTGGAATGATTCATATTCTTCTTCCAGAGCCTACGTCCAGTAATAATGTGGAATATCCTGAAAAATACGCTTCCACCGGAGTTCCCATCCTTATCAATAAATTGATGGATATGGGAGCCAAACCCGAGAATTTGAAAGCCACCATTGCAGGTGGTGCCCTTGTAGGACCTGTAAGCCACCAGGATCTTAATCTTGATATTGGCGGAAGATCTTCGGAAATTGTGGTATCCATACTTAAAACCTCAAACATTAAAACCATTAAATCAGAGACGGGCGGTTTTTTCACATGCACACTTGAACTGGATCTTGATTCTGGCAAAACAAGCATTAATCCGGTTTCACAAAATGACTTTAAGTCGCAGGAGAGTGTGAATGTTCCCTCCAAGGGTGATATTCTTAAAACAATTGATCAGCTTAAACCCATCCCACAGACTGCTTTGAAAATCTTGAGAATGTTTCAATCAGGGCAGCATGATATTACACAGATTACCAACGAGCTTGCCAATGATCAGGTACTTTCCGGGCAGGCTTTAAAGCTGTGCAATTCAGCTCTTTTTGCAGGCCTGGTAAAATTTGAATCCCTCAAGGATGCTGTCCTGCTTCTCGGTGAAAGCATGCTGATTAAAACTGTTATCACAGCAGCTGTAAATGAATATTTTGCCCAGACAGGTACATCGGGTTACTCTCTTTGCAAGGGTGGGCTTTTTTTCCATGCCGTAGGGGTTGCAACCCTGTCTGAAAAAATTGCACAAAAAATAGAGAGCTCTTCAATAAAATCATCATATACAGCAGGCCTGCTCCATGACATCGGTAAAGTAATTCTGGATCAATTTCTTGCTGATCGTGCCCCCTATTTCTTTAGACATCTGACTCAAAAAAATGTAAGCTCTCTAAATGCAGAGAAAAAGGTATTGGGGATCACACATTGTTCAGCAGGAGCTTTTCTTGCACAAAAATGGAACTTTCCAGAGGGGTTATCCCAGATTATTCAATTTCACCATTCACCTGAAAAAGCAAAAGAGAACAGAGAACTTACCCATATTGTCTATCTTGCAGATCTTCTCATGGAAAAATTTTATACAGGGCTGGATTGTGAAAAAATGCAGACAAAAAGCTTTAAAAATACTCTTAAATATCTCAAACTTTCCATGGCAGATCTTCCCAAGCTTATTGATACCATTCCCATGAGTTCAATTAATGATGATATAAAAAATCAATAGAACTAAAACATGACACATTCCAACAAACATACAATGCTGAAAAACCTGCCCGGGATTGATCATCTTCTTGGGGTGGCAATGCAGAACCCTGATTTTTCTGATATCCCCAGAAGTGTGATTGTAGATTCATTGCGAAACACCCTTGAAAAAAGAAGAAAAAATATTTTAAATGATATTGAAACTGATATCTCAGATAAAGCTATTCTTGATAAAGCCCTGGTGCTTGCAGATGAAACAATCAAACCCAGACTTGTAAATGTAATAAATGCAACCGGTGTTGTTCTCCATACCAATCTCGGGCGAGCTCTTTTATGTGAAGATGCATTGAAAAATATCAGGGAGGTATCACAATCTTTTTCCAACCTTGAGATGAATATCAAAACTGGTAAAAGAGGAATCCGGTATGAAGCCATTGATGAACTCATCTGTGAATTAACAGGAGCCCAGAGTGCAATTGCTGTAAACAATAATGCCGGAGCAGTGCTCCTGGCGTTAAATACAATTGCAAAAAAGAGACAGGTTGTTGTATCAAGGGGAGAACTTGTTGAAATTGGCGGCTCTTTCAGGGTGCCCGATGTAATGTCCAAAAGCGGATGTATTTTAAAAGAGATAGGCACGACCAACAGGACACATCTCAAAGATTATGAAACAGCTGTTTGTGATGAAACAGGACTTTTTTTAAAAGTGCATGCCAGTAATTATACAATTGAAGGTTTTACAGCAAGTGTTAATTTAAACAATTTGGTAAAGCTTGGAAGAGATAAAAATATTCCGGTTATGGAGGATCTTGGATCTGGCACCTTGATTGATTTTTCAAAATACGGCCTGCCCTTTGAACCCACAATTGCCGATTCAGTAAACTCCGGTGCTGATATAGTAACATTTAGCGGGGATAAACTTCTCGGAGGTCCCCAGGCAGGCATCATTGTTGGGAAAAAAGAGAGTATTGACAAAATAAAAGCCAACCCTTTAACCCGTGCATTAAGAATTGATAAAATGACACTTGCAGCCCTTGAATCTACCTTAAAGCTCTACAGGGATGAAAAAAAAGCAGTAAAAAAAATACCAACCTTAAGAATGCTGACAATACCATTTAAAGAGATCTGCAAAAAAGCAGACCTTTTATTGAAAATCATTCAAAAAGAGATAGGAATTCTTGCTGATACAGATCTTGCCGATATGGATTCAAGGCCCGGAGGAGGGTCATTCCCCCAACTCAATCTTGCAACCCGTTGTATCACTATCAAACCCCACAATATGTCAGTATCGAAACTTGAAGCCAAGATGCGAATGTCAACTCCTGCCATTATAGGCAGAATAGAAAATAATAAATATATTCTTGACCCAAGAACAATTCAGGAAGGTCAGGATATGATAATCTCGTCAACACTATCCAGGATATTGCAAAAAAAATGACAAACAAATTTTCTTCAAAAGAGATCCATTTTCTGAAAACAGACTCTGATGATTTTAAAATCAATCCCCCTGAAAAATATTTTTCCGATCTTATCTGGGAAAAAACCATTCAATTTGAAGCCTTTGAAAATCGAATGCTAAAGGATACAAACCTTAAAAAAAAGTTTTTATGTGCAGTTATACAAATTTCCAGCAGGGCCAACTCAAACAGGGTATCTAAATCCATACAGGAAAAATCAAATAAAATTTTTGAAGAGACTTTTAATTCTATTTTCAAAAATAAAAAAGGTGGCAAAAAAAGAGGCATATGGGAAAGCTTGAGCAATACTTCCTTTATCATAACTTTCTGGGATTATAAAAATGATAAAAAAGCTTCTCAACTGATTATCTCTTTAAAAGAGAAGATATCAGCTGCCCTTAAAACCAATATTCTAATTGGAATTGCAAAATCTCCCTATCACAATTTTTCAAAATCCCAAATTTTAGAAAATGCCCTTAAAGCTGTAGATCATGCAGCTTTTTTCGGGCCTGACACATTGATTCATTTTGATGCCACATCAATAAATATCAGCGCAGATCGGCTTTACCAATTAAACAAATGCGATCTGGCACTTAAAGAATACCAGAAAGGCCTTGAAATTGAACCCGCTAATATTAATCTGATCAACAGTCTCGGGGTCTGTTTTGGCGTAATGGGGGAACTTGAAAAAGCCAAACTTGAGTTTGATAAAGCCATTAAAATCAGCCCCAATGAGTTAATGGTAATTTACAATATAGGCCTTTTATATCAAATTGAAAAAGATATTGACAAAGCAATTGTTTATCTGCGAAAAGCCCATGGAATTGATTCCGCTGTTTTTGAAGTTGAACTTCTCCTGGGATCTTTATTGCTTAAAAGAGATCACCCAAAACTTGCAATGCCCCATCTTGAAACAGCAGGCAGAATCAATGGTGCATCAGGACTGGTTTTTAGAATGAAAGGTGAAATCTTTCTTAAGGATAATCTTCCTGAAAAAGCAGGGCTGGAATTTAATAAAGCCATTAAAATCAACCCTGGAGATGCAGTCTCTTTGTCAGGATATGCAAGATCTCTTGAGCTTCAAAACAAGAACCTTAATATTGCCCGCAGCTTTGCTGAAAACAGTATCAACCTGGAACCTGACAACAAATTGTTTCAAAAAAGAATGGCAACAATCCAGAAAAAAATAGACACAGATACCACTTGTGAAGACAACATTAAAACTGCTTAAATGTCAAAAACTCTGATTACCCTTGATACATAATCAACTCATGTTCTTTCCATCAGTTCATTAATCCTGTCTATATAATCTTTATTTTGACAGGGTTTTGAAACATGATCGACACAAGAATCTTTATGTTTTAATTCTTTAATTGATTCTAAAAAATCTAAGTTTCCAGAAACAAAGAGTATTGGAATACTGTTATTTGTCTTCCTTATATGCTTATACACATCCATTCCATTAAGTTCTCCTGGAAGAATATAATCCAAACTTACAAAATCATATTTATTCCTGTCAAACAGGTCAATGGCCATCTGACCTGTGGCTGCAACATCAGTTTTGTGGCTGCATGGTTCATGTGTTAGTATTTTGTACTGCACATCTGAAATGGCTTGTTCATCCTCCACAAGAAGGATATGCTTTCCAAAATAAAAGTTTTCTTTCCTAATCTCTATTATCTCTTTTTGGGTTAACTCTTTTTTTATGACAGGAAGGCTTATTGTAATTTTTGTACCTTTGCCAACTTCTGACTCAATTGAAATATTGCCCCTGTGCTGTTCTATATATTTTTTCACATTTGCCATTCCATAGCCGGTTCCCTTAATACCAGACCTATAAGAATTTGTTATATCACTGCTTCCTTTCAGTGTAAAAGCAGGCTCATATATCCTATCGAGGGCGTCTTCTGGGATGCCGCATCCATTATCCTCGATTGTAATATAAATATTTTGATCTTTATGAAAAGTTCTAATACTTATTTTGGATTGCTCAACCATGCTTGTTGCATGGATTGAGTTTTGTACAAGGTTTACCAATGCATGCTCAATCATCCCGGGGTCAGCAAGCAAATCTGGCACTCCTGGTTTATATTCCTTTATCTGTTCAATGCCCAGAAGATCCTTTTTTAACAGCTCAAAAACAAGATCAATCTTATCACTGATCCTGAAAAACTCCTGCTTTGGCTCCTGATCTTTGGCAAATACAACAAGGTTTTTTGTTAAGTTTTTACCCCGTATGGTTTGATTAAAAATCAACTCAAGTGTTTTAATTGTTTTCTCTTCCTTACAATTTAAAAGTGCAAGCTGGGCATTCCCCATTATAACCGCTAAAATATTATTAAAATCATGGGCCATTTTGCCGGCTATCTGGCCAACCAGAGCCAGTTTTTCATGTTCATCTGCAATTTGCTGAGCTTTTATTTTTGCTTGTTGTGCTTTTTTTCGTTCAGTAATATCACGTGCAAATGAAAAAATGCCTTTCTCTCCCTCAAAGAATACATAGCTTGATGTAACTTCCACAGGGATCAACCGCCCATCCCTGGTTCTGAGCTGTGATTCAAATCTATATGACTTAACCTGCTTTAATTCAGCAAGCCGATCCGGCCAGGCACCCAAAGAGACGTTTTGATCAACCTGGTTAAGGTGCATGGAGAGCAATTTCTCATTTGAATAGCCCAACAGATTACAAGCAGCCTTGTTAACGTAGATAAAGTGAGCCTTACTGTTCATCCAGAATATACAGTCACTGGCACGATCGACACCATACTTCATCAGGCGCATTGCCTTATCAGCCTCTCTTTTTTCTGTCATATCCTGGGTAATAGATAGAAGATATTTTCTATTTTCAATATCCAATATACATGCAGACATAAGACCGTTAATAATTTGTCCGTTTTTACCTTTAAATTCAGCTTCCAGGTTCTCCACAAGCCCATGCTTTTTCAGTCCTGAAACCAAGAGGTTGCGATCTTGTACATCATTCCATATATTAAGTGTCAGTGAAGATTTTCCAATGACATCCTGCTTAGAGTATCCAAGCATTTTTGTAAACGCATCGTTGATATCAACGTAGATTCCATCTTCAACAGTGTTGAGAGTAATTGCATTGGGGCTTGTTTGAAATGCTATTCTAAATTTTTCTTCACTTTTTTTCAGTGCATCCTCTACCTGCTTACGTTCAGTAATGTCTTCTCCTGAACTAAGAATACTCAGAATATATCCTGAATCATCTTTGATCATAGAGTCATGCCATGATATGATTTTTTCATTGCCGCTCTTGGTTAGAATTGCTTTTTCATAATACTCAATACCACCTTTTTCACCCGACATAAATTTTTCAAATAGGTTTTTTATTCTTGCAATATTTTTTTGGGGAAGAAAATTGTCAAACCAGTTTTTCCCTATGATTTCATCTTCTGAGTATTCTAAAATTTCACAGCCTTTTTTATTTACCTGGATAACATTCTGATTTCGATCAAGGCAGATCAACATCACTCCGGCAATATCAAAATATTGTTGTGTTTTATCCCTCTCTATAACCAATGCTTCTTCTGCCTTTTTCCATTCAGTGATATCTCTAACATTAACAACCACTCCCTGAATATCAGGGTTATCCAACTGATTTGTACCCCATGCTTCAAGATATACCCATGAGCCGTTTTTGTGCCTGTGTCGGTATTGCACACCACCTTCACCCTCTTCTATGATTTTAGTAAAAGCTGCCATAGTTTTTTGTTGATCATCGGGATGAATCATATTATCAATTACAGAAATATTTACGACTTCATGGGGTTTAAAACCAAGATGTTTTTCAACAGCATCGCTGACATAGGTTTGAATTCCCTCTTTATTAAGGATTACAATGGAATCAGATGAATGTTTGATAAGTTCTTTAAAACGTCTCCCGGCTGCATACAAAGCATCTGTTGGTTTCTTCTG
>JAOZRI010000420.1 GCA_029940235.1 Desulfobacula sp.
TTCAGACTGTGCATAGCAGTGAACACATTTTAAATTACAGCGTCTTGTCATATTCCAGACAACCACAGGTTTTTTATCTTTTGAGAATTGTAAAAGGTGGGAGGGCATCTGTCCTGAATGTCTTTCATAGCGTAATGCATCTGACGGTTCCACGGTTGCACAATATAGTTTTGAAATTCCAATCATGTTATTTCTTTCCTGATAAGGTTGTTAAGATATGTTTCATGGTCTGTTAGAGCAGTTTTTGAGATAAAAAATCTGCTTTTTCCTGTTTTCTCACGAATAAGATTAAAACCATCATAAAAATTATCATAGATTTTTGATAATATTTCATCATTTGTTGCATTATGATTGATAAATTGTTCAATTATAAAATCAATTGCATCCTCTTCAAAAACAATGTTTAAATCATAACTTTTTGATACTTCAACTTCAATTTCCTTGACTGAGTCATGGAATCTTTTTATTTTTTTTACAGAATCTTCAATTTCCATCACATGATTGCAAAAATAGAGAGCCACCATATTGCATCGAACCTGGGAAAGGGTTAGGCCATGGCGAAGGGAAAATATTTTCCAGTTATCTTTTGTATATTGCAGGATATAATCTTTATGCTGTGCAAAGGCTTTTTTATAAAGTGTATCCCATTTCAAAGGATCTTTATTTGATAAAAGATCATCAAGGCAGGTTTCTGGGTTATCTAAAACCTCTTGAGTTATGGTAAATTTCAAGATTTTATGGGAAGGAAGGTTCTCCTCAAAATCAAGAAGAGCTTCTTCTACCACACTTACAAGGCCTCTTGCTCCTGTGTTTTCTTTATGTGCTCTTTTTGCCAGAGTTTTTAAGGCATTGTCTGTAAAAACAATATCAATACCATAGGCATTAAAATCAAGACGTTTGCTTAAAATTACCGGGTTATTGGGCATTTTTAAAATTGAATACAAATCTTTTTCAGTAAGGGTATCAAGAATGCACCTGACTGGAAGTCTTCCTATAAACTCAGATTCAAAACCGAATTGTACAAGATCCTGAGCTTTGGTTTGTTTTAACAGCTCATTGTCTTTTTGAGGTTTTAAAAGTTTTGAGCCAAAGCCAATGTTTTGTCTGGTCAACCGTTTTTTGATAACCTCGGAAAGGTCTGAAAAAGCCCCGCTGACAATAAAAAGGATATTAGCTGTATTTACACGCCGCTTGGATCTTTTACCTGTTCTTTGAAAGGCTTCAAGTTCCTGCATCATGGATACAGGATCATGGGGAACTTTTAAATCAACATCGGTTTCCTCCATGGGCTTTAGCAGCGCTCTTTGAACTCCGGTTCTTGAAACCTGTGAACCTATCACATTGGGGCTTGACGCAATTTTATCAATTTCATCAATATAAACAATGCCGCATTCGGCAAGCTCAATGTCATCATTGGCTTCTTTGACAAGATCCCTGATTAAATCTTCAACATCTCCGCCAACATAGCCTGTTTCAGAAAATTTTGTGGCATCTGCCTTTACAAAGGGAACCCCTATTTTTTTTGCAATTAATTTAATTAAATAGGTTTTGCCAATTCCAGTGGGGCCAAACATTAAAATATTGGATTTAATATTACCCGTAATCTTTGACACACCCTCATTTGTAACCTGGGAATGCCTGATCCTGTTAAAGTGGGTGCATATTTTTGTGGATAGAATTGATTTTGCTTTTGTCTGTTTTACAACATATTGGTCAAGGTAGGCAATGAGGTCTCTGGGTTTAATATTAAAATTAATAAATTGCTTTTTACCCTTTGAAGCAGGTCTGCCGGAAGTTGATTCAGACTTTGGAAGCACAGACGGTGTAATTATTTTAACATTACCGCCAAATTTTTTATTTAAAAATTCACCAAGTTCTTTCTCTATTTTTTTTGGATCCTGATTAAGAGGAATCTGATATTTGATACTCTTGTTTTCTGAATCCTGTTTTTCTACTCTTGTTGATATACTATTTTTTTTCATAATAGGCTTAATATAAACAATAATGAGAATAATTCAAGATGATACCTTAAGATGGGTCAGATTTCTTAATTATTTTCTCTTTGAACATCTCACATGGTTTTCCCGAGGATTGAAATACTGTTGAACTTGGAAGTTGTCTGGTTTTAAATCCCATTGCTTTGCAACCGTTGGGATGTTGTTTGTCCCAGGTTATATAAAAGAATTTACATTTAAAACAATTTCTTCTATATGATTTTGACATTTAACACCTGTAAATAGATCTTTTAGTAAGCGAAAACTAAAAAAGCCACGAACTCAAACTTTGCCCGCAGCTTTTTGCTTTTTTTGGTGCCGAAGGGGAGATTTGAACTCCCACGGGTTGCCCCACACGCCCCTCAAGCGTGCGTGTCTACCAATTCCACCACTTCGGCAATGTATAAATTTTGAATTTTTTTAATGTTTAATGAAGGTATTTTTTTTAAATGAAAATTAAAAAATCAAAATTATTTTGTCTGTTCAACAGGAATAGCGCCATCTTTCATAACTGAGCTATC
>JAOZRI010000421.1 GCA_029940235.1 Desulfobacula sp.
TCACTTAAAAATATAATTGACTCAATATCAAGGTGTTCAACTATTGTTTCATCAAATAGTAATTTAGCATCTGCATCAAACCCTTCACCCTGATCCCAGAATAAAAGAGTTACAGGTATTTTGGGAAATACCGAGAAATTAAAAGCCAGATCACATGATTCATACTGATCGATTACATTTTTGCCCCCGGATTTTTCACATGCAAGTTTTAATTTTTTCAAATTAGATGTAAATGCTTTTTTAAGGGGCTCTTCCACATAGCTTTTCATGGAAACCACCTTTGATACAGTGTTCGGAAACTCTTTAAAACTTTTCATATTCCCTGTTGGTTTTTTGATCCCGCCCTGGGCTATATGAATATAGACAAAGGTCTGTTCATTTCTGGTCAGATCTTTGCCTGAATCATCAATAACTTTGTCATTGCTGATCAAGATAAATTTATTAAAATAGGCAAGTTTAATATAATCAATCCCTTCAAGGGTGACAAGTTCACCTCCAATTCGTAAAGCAACATCTTTGGCCTGCATGGAACCAGTCTGCTTTTTTGCATAGGCAAGAGCTTCTTGTGCCATATCTTTTTTAAGCCATTTGCCTTGTTTATATTGCTCTTCAAGCTCTTTTTGTGCATCTTTTAAAAGCTCAGGTTTGATGTGGGGGCAGTTTTTTAAAGGATGCATTTCAGAGACAACCATTCCTGCAAAAGCAATGCAGGTGAGAAACCCACACTCTTTACAATTGGTTCTCGGTAAAATTTTTGCATAAAGATCAACAACAGAAAGGGGCATTTTAATACTCTCTTTTTAATAAAATCCGGGCAGTGAGAAAATCACTGCCCGGATTTTATTAATGTTTAATTATTAGTTTTAAATTTTAAAAGAAGGATAACTCCTTAATTAAAAATTGAGCATTCAAAACTCAAAATTAAAATTTTACTCTTTATCGAAGTCAGCTTTTTCTGCGCCACAAATAGGGCACTCCCAGTCATCTGGAAGATCTTCAAAACTTGTTCCAGGATCAATTCCATTGTCAGGATCACCTTCTGCCGGATCATAAACATAACCACATGGTCCACATACATATTTGTCCATTTTTAAATCTCCTTTGTGTGACCTTTGAATAGCCCTCCCTTGAACTAAAATAAGTTTGAGCGATATTTTAAAAGGTCTATTAATATTAAGTGTTTTCTGCCATTCTCTGGCAAATAAAAAATATATTATCATCATAAAGAGTATGAAGTCCATGGGATTTTTTCATGTTCTTCATACTCTTTATGGTAAAAAAGTTAATTATTCAGCTATAATAGTTCAGTTTTTTCCAGGGCAAAGATGATTCCCTTATATGACGCAACTATTACAACAACATACATTATTAAAAGAAATGCGTTCATCATTTTACATGATCTCCTTAATATGATTCTTCATTGGTTACTTCAGCTTCTGTCAGTTTTTTTGAATCCATGAGCATCCATACATAGACAACATAACCAAGTACAAAAGGTATGGCAAGTGCCACATAGGTCATGATATTCAGGGTATACAAGCTTGAAGATGCGTTATAGATTGTAAGGCTTGACTGCAGATCAAGTTTTGACGGATAAAATGCAGTATTATTATATGCAGGCAGGCATAGTACAACAAGACCTACAAATATGGTACCAAGCCCGCTGAACCATATCCCTTTATTGCTCCCTTGAAATGAAGTTGCAAGAACTCCATATAGAACAAGAATTATTCCTGCCAGCAGCAATATTAAGAAATGTGGCATTGCAATAAGATTTGATAAATACTTGGATGAAACAATTGAAACCATCCCTGTATCATCAACACCAAATCCTTTCATAAAAAGAATAGAGACAACTACATAAAGCAAGAAGGGCAGGGCAATAAGAAAATTTTTCAAGGTGCATTTGCGCAGCCTTGATTCAAGATCCGGGGTGGAGGCAAAGTCAATGCTGTTTAAAAGGTATAGAGCACCCAAAACCCTGGCATTAAATACAAGAAAGATTCCAAGACTTAAGTTAAACAGGGAAAAAGCAGCCTCAAGTCCTCTTAAATTTATACCAAACAGAGTATAATCCCAGGTTACGCTGCTATACATATCAAGTGTGAAATTTGAACCAGTATAAAAGGTCCCAACTGCTGCCCCTATGAGCAGAACACCAACAGAACCGTTTATAAAAAGAAACAATTCATAAATTCCTGCCCCAAGAAAATTATTTGGTTTTTTTCTGTATTCATAGCTGACAGCCTGAATAATAAATGAAAAAAGAATCAACATCCATACCCAGTAGGCCCCACCAAAACTTGTTGCATAAAATTTTGGAAAAGCTGCAAATAAAGCTCCACCAAAAAGAACAAGAGTAGTAAAAGGCATTTCCCATTTACGTCCAAGGGAAGTCACCACAAGGGTTTTTTCAATGTCGGTTTTGGCAACCTGCCACAAAAGAGTCTGCCCACCCTGGACAAAAGTAAGGAACAGGAAAAGAGCACCAACAATGGAGCATATAAGCC
>JAOZRI010000074.1 GCA_029940235.1 Desulfobacula sp.
ATAATTTCCTGGGCAGTAACCACCACAGCTTTACCATCAGCTATTTTTTTATTTATCTGCTCAATTGTTTTATTTACTTTGTAGTCACTCATACCCAACCTTTGTTAATTAAGAATAAAAATGTATAATGAATAATTAAGGGAAAAGATCTGTTTAAAATTCATATCCACAATTCTCAATTATTCATCTCTTTTACGTAGTTTATTTTTGAAATAATATTATTTTTAATCCAGGTTTTATCCCACCACTCCACAGGATTTACAAAAACATTATGGACAATCATGGAAAAATGCAGATGATCACCACCGGCAAGTCCGGTCATGCCTGTAAGACCAATATCATCTCCCCTGTTGACAATATCCCCATTATTAACTGAAATCTGATTCAGATGGGAATATAGACTGCAAAGGCCAAACCCATGATCAATTATCACAGTATTACCAAATATTCCAACAAATTTCGTTAAAATAACACGACCTGAATTAGCAGCTTTTATGGATGCATTGGCAGTTGAAGCAAGGTCAATTCCAAGATGAGTTGCTCTGTCAATTTCTCTGCCTTTATATTTATAAATTCTTCTATCTGCAAATCCTGCTCTTTTTGCCGAACCCCTGAGCCTTAGGAACCTGCCATCCCAATATTTTTGATTTTCACTGTTTTCAGGTATTTTTAATATCTCTTCAACATTATTTTTTCTGACTGTTCCGTTAACATACAAAAATTTTTCAAGCAGGGGATTTTTCTTACCTTGATTTTTAAGTTCA
Source organism: Desulfobacula sp. (assembly GCA_029940235.1). GTDB lineage: Bacteria > Desulfobacterota > Desulfobacteria > Desulfobacterales > Desulfobacteraceae > Desulfobacula. The sequence goes on from JAOZRI010000074.1 coordinate 765, forward strand.
GGAAAAGAGCCATTTTTTTCTCCAACATCAAATCCAGGCATTTTCCTGTTTAAAAATGAATCTGGGATATTTAAGACATCGGTTTTAAATTTTTTATCTCTTATATAGTGATAAAAACCTCTTTTTGTGATATTCCCTGCTTCATCTTCAGCTATGACTGCAAGCTTGGTACCAGGTCCCTGCACATCATTCAAAGCAAAAAAAGCAGTATAGATATTTTTATTTTCAAAAAGTCCTGTATGACCCGGAAAAAAATTATCTCCTGCTTTTACGCCGCTTTTTATATTCTCTTCAAAGAGTTTATAAATAATTAAACCAGTACCGCCTTTCTCAATGTTGTGACGTTTGGTTAAAATATTTACCTTTGGAGGTTTGGAGTCAATTATTACTTTTTTTTCAATATTTAAAATATTGCCTTGGTTCCATCCTCTCCAGGAGTAGTCTGATACTACTATCCTTATAATGGCCTCACCATCACTCATTCCATACTGCCAGGCCTGGATAGGAATAATAAAAGACTCTTTTTTTATCTTTGCCCCGGAGAAAATTTTGGTAATATCATATGTCTCATATTGCCTTTTCAGCAATATCTTTTTTTTATCTTTTTGATGAATCGAGACCACAATGTCACGAAGACCGGTTTTATCATCCATAACATTAAGTGACATTTCATAGGATTTTTTCAGATAAACAGAAGGAAGGATAATATCAACAACAGGTTTTTCACCCTCATATTTATGGACAAGAATCCATATTCCTGGAATTAAAATTATAAGAAACAGGACAGAACAAACAACTCTTTTCATCAATAACACCTATTTTTTCAAGAGGTTACTACATATACAATAAAATTATAGTAAAATAGCAGCTATGACCCAACTTATCAAGTAATTTTGTATTCTTGACTTTTTTGAGCTCAAAATATAATTTGGAAGAAACATAAACTTTATATGAAAGCCCCCAACAATTATATGAGTAATTTTTTCTTAAATTTGATCAGCAGGCCAGACCCGATTTTTTTTCTTATTGCAGGTCCCTGTGTCATTGAAGATTATAAAACAACATTTACTGTTGCCAAACATCTAAAACAGATCACAGCAAAACTTGATATACCTTTTATTTTCAAGGCTTCCTTTGACAAGGCAAACAGAACCTCTATTCAATCTTTCAGAGGACCTGGATTTGATAAAGGGCTTGAGGTTCTTGATTCCATAAAAAAAGAACTTGATCTTCAAGTGATTTCTGACATACATCTGCCGGATCAGGCAAACAAAGCCGCAGAGGTGCTGGATATTATCCAAATCCCTGCCTTTTTGTGCAGGCAGACTGATTTAATAATGGCAGCTTGCAATACCGGCAAACCCGTCAATATTAAAAAAGGACAGTTTTTATCTCCCCTTGAGTGTAAAAACATTCTTAATAAAGCCAAAGAGTCAGGTAATCAAGATATCTGTATTACTGAAAGAGGATCATCATTTGGGTATAATAATCTTGTGGTTGATTTTCGATCCATACCCATTATTAAAAATCTTGGTGCACCCGTTATCTTTGACGCAACACACAGTGTACAACTGCCTGGAGGTGCCACAGACTCTTCAGCAGGGGAGAGACAGTTTGTTCCCACTCTGTCCAAGGCTGCCATTGCAGCAGGCGTTGATGGATTGTTTATAGAGACCCATCCTGACCCGGATAAAGCTCTTTGCGATGGTCCTAATTCCATGCCGCTCAAAGATATGGAAAAATTTTTATCTACCCTGATTGCTGTAAAAAAAGCTGTAGGAAAAACCCCATGAAAAAACGACTTGCCCAGATTGAACTCCTGCTTCTTGACGTTGATGGAGTGTTGACAGATGCCAGCATCACTTATACAGACTCAGGAGAACAGATCAAAAGATTTAATGCAAAAGATGGTCTTGGATTAAAACTTTTAATGGAGGCAGGAATACAGGTCGGAGTTATAACAGGGCTTAGTTCAATGGCTTTGGAACACAGATGCAGCAAACTTGGCATAAACCTGTTGTTTGCCGGAATTAAAAACAAATCAAAGGTTCTTGATTCCATCATATCCCAGACCGGTATAGATCCTGAAAACATGGTTTTTGTTGGAGATGATCTTATTGACCTTCCAGTAATGAAAAGAGTTGGTGTCTCTTTTGGTGTTGCCGATGCCTGTGATGATGTAAAAAAACATTGCGATATTATTACTAATTTAAAGGGTGGTCATGGAGCTGTCAGAGAAGTTTGCGAAAGCATTTTAAAAGCCAAAGAGCTGTGGGATGATATCCTTAATAAATACCTGTCATGACAAAATCTTTAAAACAAAAACTGACATTCCCATTAATCGGTGTTCTGGTTTTAATAATTATAATTATCAGTGGCTTTTTTTATTTTGATAAATTATTATCCAAATCTGTACAGATAAAAGATATTCACATTGATACCAAGGCAGCATTAAAATTAAATATTTTAAAACAAATCTCAAAAAAAAATGGTATCACAGAGTGGGAACTTGAAGCTGCCTCTGCAACTCTTTTTAAAGATGAAGATAAGGCAATATTAATTGATGTATCAATTATATTTTTTACAAAAACCAACAAACGAGTTCACTTGAAATCTAAAGAAGGGGTTTTAAATACAAAATCCCATGACATGGTGTTTTCAGGTAATGTTATTGTAAGCTATGAGAATTCAGAATTAAAAACTGACAAGTTGCATTATAATAAAAAAAAACATATAATATATTCTGACAGTCACGTTAAACTTACAAGAGATGATTCTGTTATTGATGCAGATTCAATGGAAACAAATTTGAATGATAACCACACAATTTTAGAGGGGCATGTTAAAGGAATTTTCCGTGATAACTTCAATATTCTGTAAAGCCATACAAAAAATTTTACTCTTTTTTTTAATTATCTGTTCTGCTCTTTTTTTTATATCAAGCATGGCTTTTGCCGAAGAATCAAAGGATTTAAGCAGGCAGCCCCTCCATGTTGTATCTGATAAAATGATTGCACAAGAAGACTCATCCATGGTTGAATTTATAGGTAATGTTAAAGCTGAACAGGAAGATTCAATAGTGTTTGCCGATTCCATTAAAATTTATTTTACAACTGATAAAGATACAGTTGATAAAAAAAAAATTGACGACCAGAGCAGTGTAGAAAAAATTGTTTCAACGGGCAATGTCAAGTTTATATCTGAAGAGAGAAAGGCATATGCAGACAAAGCAGTTTATACTATCATTGATGAGGTATTGGTTCTGACAGGTAAAGCTCCCAAATTAATAACAGGTTCAAGCTTTGTAACAGGAAAAAAAATTACTCTTTTTAAAAAACAGGGTAGAGTTATAGTTGAAAGCAGTGGAACACAAAGAGTGGAAGCACTTTTTAATCCTGAAGATAATATAACCAAAGATGCCAACAAAAAAAACAGCGGACAAGACAAACAATAATGGCACAACTTGCAATTAAAAATCTTGTAAAAATCTATGATGGCAAAAAAGTTGTAGATGATGTTAACCTCATGGTAAAACAGGGCCAGGTAACCGGGCTGCTCGGACCTAACGGAGCTGGTAAGACAACAACATTTTATATGGCAGTGGGTCTTATTAAACCCGATGCCGGCAAAGTTTATATTGATCAGGAAGATATCACCCAGTATCCCATGTATATTAGAGCCAGGAAAGGAATTGGCTATCTTCCCCAAGAATCAAGTATTTTTAGAAAACTGACAGTAAAACAGAATATCACAGCCATACTTGAAGTCTTACCAAAAAATGGTTTTAATATTGAACAAAAAGCCATGGGTCTTATGCAAGAGCTTGGCATAGAAAGGCTTGCAAATCAAAAAGCAAGCTCGCTTTCCGGAGGAGAGAGAAGAAGGCTTGAAATCTCAAGGGTGCTTGCTACCGACCCTTTGTTTATTCTTCTTGATGAACCCTTTGCAGGCATTGATCCCCTGGCTGTTATTGATATTCAGCAGATAATTTCTCAGTTGACTAAAAAATCTATCGGCGTTTTAATATCAGATCATAATGTAAGAGAAACCCTTGGAGTTTGTGATAATGCTTATATCATGAGCCAGGGGAAAGTGATTGAATCAGGCTGCCCTGATAAAATTATATCTAGTAAAATAGCAAGAAAAATCTATCTTGGAGAGAATTTTAAATTATAATATGGAACTTGGATTACAACAAAATCTGATACTGACCCAACAGCTTGTCATGACTCCCCAGCTTCAGCAGGCAATAAAACTGCTCCAGCTGTCACGTATCGAACTTGCTGAAATGATTCAAGAAGAGATGGAACAAAATCCAGCTCTCGAAGAGGCAAGCACCCAGGAATTATCTGAAAATAAAATTACTGCCAAAGAGAGTGATGCCACCAAGGAACAAAAAGAGACACCTGTAAAAGAAGTTACCATTGAAGAGAAAGTAAGAAGTGATACTGACTGGGAAAACTATATTAATGAATATAACTCCACAGGAAGAGTATACACAGAATCAGAAAATAGAGAAGCACCTAATTATGAAGCCTTTACTTCCGACAAAAAAACATTAAGAGACCATCTTCAATGGCAATTGATGCTCTCCGGGTTAGATACATTTCAAGAGAAAATTGGCAATGTAATTATCGGAAATCTAAATAAAGACGGTTATCTTCGCAGCAGCATCGAAGATATTGCTCAAAATTGCGATTGTGATATTGAACAAGTTGAGGGTGTGCTGTCAACGCTACAGGCCTTTGACCCGCCAGGTGTCTGCGCAAGAGATCTTTGTGAAACACTGCTCATACAGGTGCAGCAACTTGGTATTGACAATAGTATTATTATGGAAATAATAAAAAACCATCTGAAAAACCTTGAGAACAGGAATAGCAAAAAAATTGCAAAAGCATTAAAAATTTCTACTGATGATGTCAGGGCAGCAGTTAAAATCATTCAATATCTTGAGCCAAAACCAGGGCGTAAATTTTCAACTGAGGAGCCAGCCTATATTACACCTGATATCTATGTTTACAAGCATGGAGATGGTTTTAAAATTGTCATGAATGATGATGGGCTTCCTAAACTGAAAATCAATCGCTTTTATAAAGATACTATCTCCAATGGCCGTAAGATATCAAAAGACACAAAAAATTATCTTAATGAAAAAATGCAGTCTGCTTCATGGCTTATTAAAAGCATCCACCAGCGCCAGAAAACAATATATCTTGTAATGGAAAGTCTTTTAAAATTTCAAAAAGAATTTTTTGAAAAAGGTATTGCATATTTAAGACCTCTAATTCTCAAGGACATTGCAGAAGATATTGAGATGCATGAGTCCACAATCAGCCGTGTCACAACCAATAAATATGCTTACACACCCCAGGGACTTTTTGAATTAAAATATTTTTTCAACTCTTCGATTGAACGTACCAATGGTCTGTCCATGGCATCGGCCAGCGTAAAAGACAGGCTTAGACTAATAATAGAAAATGAAGACCCGACAAAACCTTTAAGTGATGATAAACTGGCAACCATTCTTCAAAATGCAGATATCAATATTGCAAGAAGAACTATTGCTAAATACAGGAAGGTGCTTAACATACTGCCTTCAAACAAACGCAAACAGCTTTAGGGAGGTTTTTTATGCAAACAGCTATTACTTTTAAAAAAATTGACTCCTCAGATTCCTTAAAATCCTATGTAAATAAAAAACTGGCTAAATTTGATAAAATGCTGGACAGCCCTGGTGAAGCTAATGTTGTTCTATCAGTGGAAAAAATCAGGCATATAGCGGAAATAACACTTACCTGTGACAGACTTAAAATTCATGCAAGAGAAGATTCTGAAAGTATGTATTCATCCATTGATGCCCTTATGGATAAAGTCAGCATACAAATTAAAAAAAATAAAGAGAAAATAAAACGCCATATGTCCGGCAACAAACAGAGCATTAAGAATGAATCCATGCAGGGCCAATTTTCAGAAGATAGTTCAGACAACCCCATGCTGGATCAGATAATCATAGAAACCATTGACTATAAACCCATGGATATTGAAGATGCATTAATTGAACTGGATTCTGGCAAACAATCTTTTTTTGTCTTTAACAACGCAAGGAGTGAAAGGCTTAATGTTTTATATAAACACAACAGTGGAAAGCTTGGATTAATCCAGCCTAGAGGATAATAACGTCAAATGAAAATCAGCCAGTTTTTAAATAAAAACTCTATTATTGCAGACCTTAAAGCCCGCGACAAACAAGGTGTGATTGATGAATTTGCATTAACAATTTCAAGAACAACCAAAATACCTGCAAAAAAAATAGCTGAGATTCTCTTGGAAAGAGAGAGCTTGGGTAGTACAGGAATTGGAGGTGGGATTGCAATTCCCCATGGTAAATTTGACCTCATGGAATCCATTATTATTGGATTTGGACTTAGCAGGCAAGGGGTTGAATATGACTCCCTGGATAATAAACCAGTCCATATTTTCTTTCTGCTGCTGACATCGGAAAATTCCACAGGTGGGCATCTGAAGGTGCTTGCTCAAATCTCTAAACTTTTAAAAACAGATGAATTTAAAAAGGGTCTGCTCTCTGCAAAATCTGTAGATGATATCTATGAAATCATCATGGGGAAAGATGAAGAGTTTTAAGGTGTGATGTGTGGAGCATGAGATTTAAATTTTAATTAGAAAAACCTTCTTTATTTAATATGGAAAAAATTTATATCATAACCGGACTTTCCGGATCTGGAAAGACAACTGCTATCCAGGCATTTGAAGATGCTTCATACTATTGTGTGGATAACATGCCAATGGAGCTTTTGCCAAAATTCCTCGATCTGCCCCTGCAGGAAAATCCGAGCATCAAAGGCCTTGCCTTTGTTATGGATATGAGGAGCAAAAACTTTATAGCAGATTATCCAACCGGCATATGTTCAATTGAAGCTTTGGGAATATCTGTAGAGATCATATTCCTTGATGCTAAGATTGACACCCTTTTAAAAAGATTCAGCCAGACAAGACGACACCATCCTGTTACAAGCCAGAAAAGCCTTCTGGACAGTATCAAATTTGAGAAACAGATAATGCAACCCATAAAACAGACTGCACATTACACTATTGATACAAGTAATTTTAATGTTCATGAACTCAAATCTAAGATTCTAAGTATGATCCTTGGAAAAGATAAATTATTTTCTCTGACAAAAATTAATGTTGTCTCCTTTGGATTTAAATATGGGATCCCAAACGATGCTGACCTTGTCATGGATATGAGATTTCTTGCAAACCCCTATTTTGTACCTGAACTTAAAAACCTGGATGGAGAATCCCAGGCAGTTAGAAAATATGTACTATCCAATAAGGAGACCAAAACTTTCCTGAGAAAATATTTAAACCTTCTTGACTATTTAATCCCTTTATATAAAAGGGAGAATAAGGCTTATCTCACATTTGCCATAGGTTGTACCGGAGGCAGACACAGAAGCGTAGCCATTGCAAGAAATATTTTTGAACATCTTAACAAAAAAGGACTTGATTCTGGCCTTATCCACAGGGATATTGACCGGGACGTAAAAAAAATATGATAGGAATACTTGTAGTAACCCATGCTAACCTTGGAAAGGCTTTAATTGAGACAGCAGAACTTATCCTTGGAGAAAGCCCCAAAGATATTGGCTTTATTTCAATTAATATCCAGGAAAACCCGGATAATTTAAGAAAAAAAATTAAACAAGGAATCTCAAAAGTCAAAGCAGATAATGGAGTTCTTATATTAACAGATATGTTTGGGGGAACCCCTTCCAATTTAAGTTACTCTTTTTTGGAAGAAGGCCAGGTTGAAGTGATCTCTGGTATTAATCTGCCCATACTTTTAAAAGCAATTAACTCAAGGGAAAAAATGGATATGGAGGCTTTAACTTCATCTCTTGTTGAGCATGGTAAAAGAAGTATCTCCCTTGCCAGCGGAATTTTAAAAGGAACAAAAAGAGCATGACTGCCACGGGCAGATTTAGTATTTAATTTTGATCTGCTCAATGTCATCAGCATAATAATTTTATTATACATCACCATGAAAAATATGAAGAACAAATCTTTTATTTCGTGATTTTCATGGTAAAAAAGGAGGCAGCAATGACTATTAAACTCGGTATTAACGGATTTGGTAGAATCGGAAGAATGATCTTTCGTACAGCATTAGACAATCCTGATGTTGAAGTGACAGCCATCAATGATTTAACTGATACAAAAACAACAGCCCACCTTCTTGAATATGATTCTGTTCACGGTCTGCTTAACCGTTCTGTAAGTGCTACTACAGATTCCATTGTCATTGATGACAAAACCATAAAGGTTTCAGATTGTAAAGACCCTGCTCAAATCCCCTGGAGTGATGCCAACGTTGATATTGTGTGTGAGTGCACAGGATTTTTCAGAGACCATGAAAGTGCGTCAAAGCATTTTGAAGGGGGAGCTAAAAAAGTGCTTATTTCTGCCCCTGCCAGTAATCCAGATATCACTATTGTAATGGGCGTTAACGATGATATGTATGATCCTGCCTCCCATAACATTATTTCCAATGCATCCTGTACAACCAATTGTCTTGCGCCTGTTGCAAAGGTTCTGCTTGATAATTTTGGTATTGTTTCAGGAATGATGACCACTATCCATGCCTACACAGGTGATCAGCGCATAC
>JAOZRI010000422.1 GCA_029940235.1 Desulfobacula sp.
GGGCATTGACAAATCCCGGCATCACAACCTGACCGCCGGCATCAATGGTTTGATCAATGTTGTGTTCTTTTTTCAGTGCTTCTGATGAACCGATAGCCGCAATATGATTATCCTCAATGAGTAACGCTCTATTCTCAATTGTCCTGTTTTTACCGTCAATTGGAATTATGACACCGTTTTGTATTAGTATTTTACGCATATTTTGTTCCCTCATTGATCAGAATATCCGGTTTAATATTTTTAGCTTTGTTTGATTTTTTCATTATTCAAAATACTCATTTACCAGTGGATCGATCAATAAGTAATTATAAACACATTGTCAACCTAAATCCACTGCCTATTTTTTTTACGCCGACCCAGGCACAAATTTAAAGAATCTCGAGAAAAGGTGGTTGGGGTTTAAAAGAGAAGCGGTAGTGATTAATACCGCTTCTCTCCCCTTATAGTACGAGTTAAGTTATTTTCCTTTCATCAATCGTCTGACACTCAAATCACGACGGTTGAGGAACGGTGCCGGGTAACCCATTGAATCATCAATCGTACTGTGGGTATCGATGAAATCCAATTGCATATCCTGGAACCAGGTTAACAATCCCATCTTTGGAAGAAATGCCTGGAAAATGGAATAAGTACGGTATAAACGCCCCTTCTGGTCATAATTCATTGTAAGAAACAAGCTAAAAGTCTCCTTATCTATATACAGTATCCGCTTGCTGTATATATAGTTTGAATCAAGTTCTTTGAGTTCCAGCACATAGACAGGTCGTCTCTCAAATTTAATATTTTTGTATAAAAACTTCTCCTTGGAGTCAAACCAGGGTGACCCATCCAGGGTCAGAGCAGGAACCAGATATTCACGCTCTTCAAGTATTTTGACCTCAAAGGGAAAGCTGCTGCGGGTGATTCCCTGGCTAAAGCCACTATCATCGTCATAGCAAGCATCACTGCCTATCAATTGATCCTGACTGTCGCTTGCCGAAATTTTCCGTATTCTTCGAATCATGTTATAGTAGACCATGCCGTTATTTGCTTTGTCGGCATCGGTATACTTTGTAAGAGAATAGGCATTACCGAATTCATCACGGGGAGCCAGGGCTTCATAAACCAGAATAGATTGCTCCTTCATTTTTTTTGCCCTTGCATCAAACCAGGGGGCTGGAGGGAGAACCCTTCCACTGGTTTTTACCAGGGCATAGTAGCCACTTGATTGATGATCTATTTTAAAATTGGAGTTGACACCAGCGGCTCTGGGATTGAAAATCACTGAATCCATCTCATTATAATTTTTATCGAAATTATACAGAATCTGCCATCCCTTTTGGGGTCCGGAAGGTCTGGGAAATGGATAGCCACTGATGTAGGTCTCATCCTGGATATAGCCTTTATCGTCCAGCCTGGTTTTACCCTGGTTATTTTTTGTTGCCTCGGCAGCCGGCATTGAAAGATAGTACTGCCGGGTGGGGACAACCTCAAATTCTGTAAAATTTCCTGCATGGTTGGGGCCATTAACACCTGGCTGATTAAATTTATTATAGTAAAATTCCGGCATCAATTTATCAAACCCATATTTCTCCTTATCCGCAAGTGTATACTTTCCAGGCTTGATCTCGGTGGCTATTTTTCCAACAACATCCGGTGCCTTAAAACCGACAATTTGGGCCCAGAGTTTTTTCATCTTTTCGGGCTCATATATGAGCTTGTCATAAACCTCAGCCGGGATCCATTTTTTCCAATTTTCATTGCATGTAAAAAATGGAGTCGGGTCATCTAATAGTTTTTTACATTTATCGTAATCAGTCTGCTTGATCTGGTAACGTTCACCAGCCCAGGCGATCTGTGCAATCAGCAGAATCGAGATCGAAAACAGTATAAAACAGGTTATTTTCTTCATTATCGTGCCTCCTTTAAATTTGTTTCAAGGGATTAATTAAATTTATATTTGATTTTAAATCCTATGTAATCTTTGTTTTCAAACGGTTGCAGTCCAAGTCCTTCCTTGTCTCCACCAAAGAATCCTGCCATCAGTTTAAAGCTCCAGGTTACATTGGGATTATAAGTTATAGACGGCAGAATCATATATGCGTCATGAGTGATGTCGTAAAACATGGCAAGTTCCGGCTGCAGTTTTTGGTTAAAATATCCTGTGTAAAGGACAAGTGAAGCCGACCAGAAATCATCATAAGGGGAATAGAAAAGTTCAAAATCATCCGGGTAATCCATTATCTTATCATAGAACAACTGTGGCATAATATTGATGTAGGATTTTGAATTTAGAAAAGGAATTTTTGCTTTCCAGTCAATACCCAATCCTGTACGTAAAAAATCAGATTCATAGCGCATGGTTTCCCAGGAATCTTTAAAGACATGATCAAACTCGTACATGGCTTCAAAGCGAAGGACCGGAGAAACACCGCCCAAACTATCGCATGTAAGACTTGATAGATCCGCTGTCCAGGAGGCGCCTATGTATTTCTGACGCGGGTAATAACCGTCATAAGT